>CAZHNW010000001.1:0-25189 GCA_964534225.1 uncultured Leptospirales bacterium
TTTCTTCGGTTTCGGGAAAAGATACTCTCCGTGGGGATTCGACATGGCCCGGAATAAACTGTTGCGGGCATGTTTGTTCAGCTTTTCCATTTCATCAATAATGTGCTTTACCGCGTTTCTTTTCGTGTCATCACCCCAGGGGCATTCTTTTTTCTGGGCAGGGTAGTTCATGATGCGGGCGAACTCGGCGAGCTTCCATTCGCCGAGAAGGGCCAGGGGGCGTATCACTTCGATTTTTCCCCCGAACATGGAAAGCTTCGGGGGCATGGTGGCAAGGGACCCCTGGAATATCATGTTCATGATAAAGGTCTCTACCATGTCGTCACGGTGATGCCCCAGGGCGAGTTTGTTACATCCCAGTTCTTCGCAGGCGGTAAAGAGTTCTTTGCGCCGGTTCCATGAACAGAGAAAGCAGCGGTTCAGGGAGGGATCTTCTTCCCACTCCACGGAGATGTTTCGGTAATGAAAGGGGATGCCCCGGGCGGCACAGAATTCTTCAAGTGCCTGCCGGTCTGTTTCGTAGGGGACCTCTTCTATATTCACATGGATTGCCTGAAGGTGAAAGTTCAGGGGAAGATACTTTTGCCGGTCCGCAAGAACTTCCAGCAGAATATATGAGTCTTTGCCCCCTGAAAGTGCTATGGCAATGGAATCCCCTTCTCTGATGAGCTCATACTGAAAGAGAGCCTTTCCAGCTTTGCGCATTGCCTTTTTGATAAAAAGTTCCTGGTTCGGTGTCATCAATGTCCCTGTTTTTTGAATTTTTCTTGATTAGTGGAGATACTGTTTTTAAAATCAGTAATTTATTGATACTGTTTCTCCTGTCCAGAATGCAGGGGGAGTATGCAAGTGCAATGATAATTTAACAGGCCGGTGAAAAACCGGTTATTCCCAAAGGCGCCTTTGGGCGTTTTCTGAGGGGAAGGAGAAAAAATGAAAAGAATCATCAAGTGGTTTGCGGGAATTTTTGGGGCTTTTTTGCTGCTGCTGGTAATTGCCAGCATTGTGATCATGGTTATTGTTGATAAAGAATTCGTCGAGGAACAGATGCGCAGCGCCCTGAATCGGCATGTCACCATATCTGAAATCAACGTGGGCATATTCTCCGTTCTTTCAGGGATAGAGGTAGAGAATGTAAAAATCTCTAACTTTAAGACCAAAAAGCAGCTGGAAGCCCTTAAGGGGAAACCGGTTCCTGCCGCTGATCTTTTCGTGGGCCTGAAATCCTTTAAGTTCAAGGTGAAGTTCGGGGACATTTTACAGAAGAAGGTGACCTTGAAAGAACTCACCCTCTATGAGCCGGTCATAAACGTGGTGCGGGGGCCGAAAGGGGGAATGAACTTTGATGACCTGACCCAGGCGAAACCGATGACACCTGAAGAAAAGGCGGCCCTTGAAAAACAGATGCGCGAAGAGGCCCAAAAACCGGCTAAACCATTAAAGGCCGAAGATATCCCCCTTGCTGTGGGTGTGGGAAAAATCGGTATTGAAAAGGGAACCGTTACCTTTGTAGACCGTCAGTCAAAGCAGACGGTGCAGATATATAATCTCACCACCCTTGTCCACTCCATTGATATCGACCCCGCGGCGCTTGATAAAAAGAACAAGGTGCTGGTCAATATCGATATGGGCATCAAGACCGTGGGGAAGGTGAAAACAGGTTCTGTTGAGTCCTTTGATGTCGGCATCTCCGCCCGGGGAAGTGTCAAACCCTTTGATGTTAAAACAAGGATTCTCAATCCCGAAGTCTCCATCAAGCTGGGAAGTCCCTACGGTCACATGACGGGGCTGCAGATCCTGGAGAGTCTCAAGGCTGTTGATGCCCTGAAAAAGTACTGCGGCAAGCTGGATTTTCTTGGCAGGGACCTGAAGTGGAAAAACGGCTATGTTACCGTCTATTACAAGGGCGGCGCCGTGACACTCAAAGAAGGAAATATCAAGACAGGGAATTTCGCCATGGGCTTTGGCGGCAGTGCCAGTACGAACACAAAGGCCATAGACATGAAGATGTCCCTGCTCCTGGCAAAGAAACACGGCGATTCCATCAGAAAGGGAATCGATAAGACCGCGGAAAAACTGATCACCGGTACCATGAAAAAATATGTTAAGAAAGAACAGGTCACCAGCGCCGCCATGAAACCCCTGTTGAACAGGGAGGGGAAGGTCTACCTGGAGTACCTGGTGAAGGGAACATACGTGAGCCCGAAAACAAAACTCGTGGCCCCGAAACTGCCGTCAATGAAGGCACTGGTAAAGAAGGCCGCCGGGTCTGTTGCCGATGCCGCAAAAAAGAAGGCAAAAACGGCGGCAAAGAAAGAGGCCAGGAAACAGTCAAAAAAGGCAACGAAAAAGGCAACGAAGCGTCTCAAGAAAATTTTTTAGGAGCAGGGCTCTGGGCCCTCGTCCTTATGAGATTTACTGATAAAGAAAAATAGATCTGTTGCGTAACTGGAAGGGAATGATGTATTCGTTCCAGCCCGGGAGGGGTGGATGTCCCTTTTTTTCAGATTTGCAACAGGTCTAATAACACTGATGCAAAGACCGGGAGGCAAACATGGCTTTTATTATCGAAGACAACTGTACCAACTGCGGCGACTGCGAAGAGGTCTGTCCCGCTGACGCCATAAGCCAGGTGGGCGACAGGCGTGTAATCAATACCGGGCACTGTATCGACTGTGGATCATGCGTCGATGCGTGTCCGGAGAATGCCATAACGGAGGTATAGAAACGGCAATGGGACTGCGTGAAAAAATAGCATCTCTCTTTTCATCATCCTCGAACATGTCAACCGGAGGAGATGAAAAACCTCTCTCACGTGATGGCGGGGAAGAAGATGTGGACGTGACTTCTGCTGAGGATGGTGAACTCTCCCCGCCTGAAAAAACGAGGGGCAGAGATGAAGCAGGGGGAAGTAAGGGCAATCCTGAGGGTGAAGAAACTTCCCCCGCTGGAAAAAAAAACGGGAAAACCCCCGCTAAAGAAAAAGAGAAGGACAAAACCAGAGAAAAAGAAAAGCAGGAAAAACCGGAAAAGGATGAGAAGGCCGGCAGGGACGAAAAAGAAGATAAGAAAGAAGATAAGAAAGAGAAGAAGGGTTCCGGTTCCTATCGCACCGAATTGAAGGAAATCGTTGATCATGTCATCAACGAGGATGAGCGTACCATAAAAAATTATATAAACCCCCGCTTCTGGCTCGAAAAACGCCGCAGCTACAAAGAAATTCGTGACAAGGAGAAACAGGGAAAGGGGGTTTACGAGGTCCTTTCCGGGGGGGCGCGCCCTTCCATGCCCTATTATATTCTGACAATCCTTTCCTGCGTCATTGCAACGGCGGGCCTGATACAGGGATCTTCGGCAACGATTATCGGTGCCATGATTGTTGCTCCCCTGATGACGCCAATTCTTGCCTTTTCACTCGGTGTTATCTGGGGGGATATCTCCCTGATTCGTATCAGCATGAGTTCCATTATAAAGGGTGTTATCTGGGCGGTGATTATTTCCGGCGTTATTTCATATCTTGTGCCCATTCCGGAGTACTCTCAGGAGATCCTTTCACGGACACATCCCACCCTTTTCGATGTTCTCGTGGCCCTTGCCTCGGGTATCGTCGGTGCCTATGGTTATGCCAATGAAAAGATCAGCGCCAGCCTGGTGGGCATTGCCATTGCCGTGGCATTGATGCCGCCTCTCTGTACCATCGGTATCGGCATAGGCACACTGAATCCTGATATTGCTTATGGGGCAACAGTTCTTTTTGTCATCAACCTTGTTTCTATCGGTCTCGCCGGTGCTGTTGTTTTCTGGGTCATGGAGATACATCCCCCCCTCGTTGAAAAGGAAGAGGTAAAGAGACGGGCCATGTACCAGATCGTCATCTCCGTGGTAATTCTCCTGGTGATATCCGTGCCCCTGGGAATTTTCATGATTGAGGGGTACCAGAAGAGCGAGGCAAAAGAAACGGTGCGTGTGGCCATGTTGAAGGAGTTTCCTGATCTGGAGATATTCAGCCTTGAGCCCCTTGATGATAAGGGGAAGTTTATCATCAAGCTGGTTCTGACAGGGCCGAAAGAACCTGACCAGGAGAAGGTACGCACCATGGCCCGTGACCTTTCGGCACGCCTTGTCGTCTGTGATGGTGTGAGGGTGTCATTTATCAGGAGCCTGCCTGTGACAGGCCCCTGATGAGGGTCATTTTTTGTAATAACTTTTAATGTATTCGTCGAGATGTTCCTTGGGCCGGTCAACAGCATCCCCGGTGATGGTAAAATTTTCAAGGTTCATCAGGCGCATCCCGTGAAAGTAATCATGAAAGAGCTCTTCGCAGAGGTCCTTTATGGAAATATCCTTTTCCTTTGCAAGGTTACCGATTTTTTCTGTTGCCTCTTCGTCGAATTCGAGGTAGGTGCCGTGGGCAACGAGGAAGTCCTTTTGAAAACGCTGGATCCCGTCATCGAGGAGAAGTTCCTGCAGTTTTTCCAGGGGATTTTCAACGACTTCTTTGTCAATGAGCAGTTCCCTGATTTCAGTTGAGGGGAGTTTTTTTTCGAACTTGATAAGCAGCTTTTCAAAAACAGTAAGAAGCCCCCGGGCGCCTGTTTTTTCCCTGTGGGCCCTTTCTGCCAGGATATTCAGGGCGTCATCAGTAAAGTTCAGGTCGATTTCGTAGGCGCGAAAGTCCAGCTTTTTTCCCAGGACAACAGTGCTGTGGCTGTTTTTGAGTATTTTAAAAAGACCTTCTGTACCGAGATTGTTGAGGACCACGTAAACGGGAAGGCGGCCTATAAATTCTGACTCGAAACCATATTTCAACAGGTCTTCAGTGCGTACCTTTTTGAGAATTTCCTGGGTGTCTTCCGCCACATGCCGGGTTTTGTCAAAACCGATGGCCTGCCTGTTGAGTCGCTTGTTGATGATTTCATCCAGTCCACCGAAGGCGCCGGAGACGATAAAGAGTATATTGCGGGTATTGATCTTGCGGCGTGTTACCTTGCCCGTCTTCTGGGCTTCCATGGCCGCTTCGACCTGAGAGGCAAGGTCATGGGGTGTTTTCAGGTCTACATCAGAGTCTTCCATAAGTTTCAGAAGGTTGCGTTGAACCCCTGAACGGGAAACGTCGGGGCCCTGAAAACTTCCTGACGATGCTATCTTGTCGATTTCATCGATGTAGATGATGCCATACTCCGCCCTTGCCACATCACCGTCTGCTTCGTGGACAAGCTCACGCACCAGGTCTTCAACGTCACCGCCGACATAGCCTGTTTCACTGAACTTTGTTGCGTCAGCCTTGACAAAGGGCACGCCGATTTTTCTTGCGATGAGCTTGATGATGTAGGTTTTCCCCACCCCTGTTGGACCGATAAGCAGGATGTTGCTTTTTATGTTGCCGATGAGGTGTTCTGTTTCTGCCAGTTTCTGCTCCAGCTTCATGCGGTTGAAGTGTGTACAGACCTTGGTGGCAATAACTTCAACAGCCTCGGGCTGGGCAACCACGTATGTGTTCAGGTATTTTTCCAGTTCTTCTGGTTTTATATCGAAATTGAATTCAGAATCATGGCCGGCGGCTCCCGGTTTTTCACCGACAGTTTCCGCGTTCTGCTGAACTTCCTCCGAATCCATTTTCAGGAGTTCTTCGAGGTTTTTTTCCGGGTCGAACATTGATTTTGTCATAAGTCCTGTGTCCTGTTGTTAAAAACATGAAGCTATCTTTTTGGCTTCATGTTTTGTTATAAGTTTTAGTGTTTCCGGGTCTTAACAAGGTATATGGTAACCTGTTACATGTATGACTGGATCACTGCCTTCAGGTTACCAACTTTTATGGGTGACGCCTTTTGCTGCAATATTTTTATCTGTCACGGGTGATTAATTTTCTTTATATAGGGGGAAGTAGGGGCCTTTGAAAGAGGAACCTTCTTTTATTACTGTAATTTTGCATTAAATTTGAAATTTTTTAATATTTTTTAAAAAAAGACTTGAAATATACTTAACAGATATATACTATACATGTGTAAGTTAAAGAAATGGCGATGATAGTGCAATCAATAAAACATAAAAAAACAGGAAATAATTCCTCTCTGTTTAAAAGCAGGGAAGTTTATTGTCCCGATTGCGGCAGCAGGCTGATACCGGAGGGTGGATGCAGTTACTGTCCCGCCTGTGGTTTTTCACACTGTTCGCTGTAAAAATGAAGGGAATAAGCCCTCTGGCTGTGGCAGAAGTTGTCACTGCCTGAAAGGGGAAAAGGAGTGTAATACCGTGTATGGAAGAAATCAAATCAGCTCACCACAGAAATTCCCGGCTTCTTATTATGCGTCTGCCGCGGCTGCAGAAGGTCATTTTCGCCCGCACCGAAGACGACCGGTACCTGAAAATGGTTCGATCCACGGAGGTGCCGCAGGAAGTGTGCTTGCAGCCTTTAACGGAACATTAGTTCGCTGTTCTCTGCCTGCAGAAGATATTTCTGATTTTCACTGACAGCCAGGTACGAGGGAAAGTATGTAATATCCAACATATCAACAGGAAAATAAAAATAGTGCATCATGAAGGAGATTTTATAAACAGGACTCATTTTTATGATTGAACAGAGGCGGGCAGGGCTTCCCGCACAATTTCACCCCGAAAACCTGTAACATCACATCTCCTCTTTCGGGCCCTGCCTGTTGTTCAGATTTTTCAATTTCAGTTTAGAGAGAAGGCCGTCATAAAACCTGGTTTTAGACGGCCTTCTTATTTATCAAAGCTTTGCCGAAGGAGGGACTCGAACCCTCACGGAGTTACCCCCGGCGGATTTTGAGTCCGCTGCGTCTACCAGTTCCACCACTTCGGCTCTCTTTATGTTGTTTGCGGTTATGGTTATTCAGGTTGCGGAATATCTTCGACTTCGATATACTTGCCCTTGGCACGGGCAACGATTTTGCCCATTTCGTTTTCGATTTCTGCCCTGTTTTCAATTACACGCTTGCTCTTTTTGACGTACCAGCCCCGGATGTAGAGGTTCTCGTTGATAAATGCGGGTTGCAGGTAACGTATTGTGAGCTCGCTGGTCATGGCGACGGAGTCCATGTACTTGTTAACGGTTATCATGGTTTCATCGAGTATGGCGGCAACGATCCCAGCATGTATAATATTGGGAGGACCTTCCTGGAGTTCTGTAGCAGTATACTCACCATAGGCTGTTTTTGTGTCATCGTCGAAACGGAGTTTCAGCCGAAGGCCCTGTGGGTTTTCCTGTCCACAACCAAAACAGATATTATCTTCGAATTCAATCATGTAGGCAGTTTTTTAATAGGAGCGATTTTTTGTCAACTCTTATTTGTTATTCTCTTCCTTCTCTTTCATACGTTGAATTATCATATCGATTTCATCCTGATCGAGCCATTCGTCGACATGTTCAACCGCTGCATCAGTCACCATGAGATACATTTCAAAGGCCATTATCATTTCTTCTTTGGAAAGGACTCCCTGGGTTACGAGAATTTCTCCTATCAGGCGCTGATTATTGTCTTCCTGCATGGCAAGGGCACTGTCGAGCTGCTCCCTTGTAATGATTCCATTCTCAACGAGAAATTCCCCTACCCTGTAATCCTTTCCGTTACTGTCTCCAGTCATAATCCTGTGTCCTCCGTGGCAGTATACCCTATCTTAACGTTTCAGTAAGGCAAATGTCAAGTGCTAATTCTGAGACTTTAACGTACAGTTTTAAATGGTGTTTTCAGTGAACATACCATAGAGGTGTTACTGGTTTTTAAATAAGTCCTTGCAAATTTACAGGCTACTGATATTTGTAAGGAAAAAGCTCCACTATCTGGAGGCACGGGTGTGAATAAAAAAATAATCGCTGTCATACTGGTTTCAACAGCCGCTGTAACTGTCATGGGAAAAAGGCGGTATAATTATGTAGGTATTGATAACTGTAAAACCTGTCATTCCAGCAGGGGAGGTATGACACAGTATGAACTCTGGCAAACATCACCTCATGCAAAGGCATTTCGAACTCTGAAAAACAAAAAGGCCAGGAAAATTGCAAGCAAAAGCGGTATTACACGCCCCTGGGAAAACAGAACATGTCTCAAATGCCACACCACGGGAAGGGGGAAGATCAATAAAACGAAAACAGAAGGTGTAGGCTGTGAGTCCTGTCACGGTCCTGGGAGCGGTTATTTCAGGGTAGAGGGGCATGTTGATTTTCGTGACCGCCGCAGGGGGTATATGAAAGCGAAGAAAAAAGGTATGTATCCTATTCTTGATTATGAGGATAACCTTATAAAACGTGAAAAGTTATGTCGTTACTGCCACAATATAAAGAGGCCCTGCAGACCTGTGACAAAGGCTGAAATAGAGAGACAGCGCTTAACGATTCAGGTCATCGATACCCTGAAAAAGGGGGATATGAACTTTAGCCACCCCATCCGCAGGTACTGATTTCTATTGATTCTGTCTCATTGAGAAGCCACTGGAGCCCCTCTACCTTTATGACTGACTGGTGGAGTCTGCAGGAAAGATCAGATATTTTTTTCAGTATATGTGGTGCAGAAAGGTCAGGAAGTGAAAAAATTTCTTCCCGGTGATGGTGATATATTCGAGGAAGGGTTTCTTCTGCAAAGAGACTGTGTTCTTTGAGGCTGCTGAGACGAGTAAGATTATGAACGGAAGGGATAAGGTCCTTCCGGTAGAGGAGACCAGCCAGCATGCTGAAGAGTTCCCGGGGGCTCAAAATAAAGCGTGTAAACCTGTTGAGGCCGCAGAGCATTTCGTTTATGTAAATGCCGTCTTGCATGTCACGGTAGGCGATAAGAGGTACTCTCCTGATTTCCATTCTTCCCGCCGCTTCTCTTATAAATCCATTAATATCCAGACTGTCCATGCCCAGGTTTAAAAGCAGCATTTGAATTCGTGGTGATCCAAGTTTTTGAAAAAAATCATTCGATGATCCTGCGAAAAGGGGAGTATAACCGAAACGTTTTACAAGGCCGCTGAGAATGGATTGTATCGCAGGGTCGTCTTCTCCTATTAATATTTCTGCATCAGATTCAGTCTTTTCTGTTTCAATCAGCATGTGGATGCAGGCAGTGACCGCGGCAGGATCATTGCCGGTAAGGAGATTGACAAGTCCTCTTCCTGTCATTCTGGTCCTGGTTTGATTGTCAATTTTTTCGGAAAGAATAATGGTTTTTTCTCCTATAACAGGGAAAAAGGCGTCAGGAATCTCATCAAGAAGGTTATCTTCGATAATATAGTAACAGTCAGAAGATGGCTTTTCTGGCAGAGACATGACGGCACAGCCGGTTTTTTCAAGATACTGGAGAAACAGGCCGTTATTAGATGTATGCAGAATGATGGTTTCCATAGTATTATGTCACATTATGTATATCATAAATAAAAGTTTATATTCGTCAATTAATTTTGTTCTGCGATAAAAATTTAAGATATGTTTTGTTTCCCATTCCGCAATGGAACTCATTTTAAGGAATATTTTTTTTTGAGAAGAATGATGCCGGTTAAGCCTGCAATCACCGCTGCAAGGGAAAAGAGCTGGCCATCAGAAAAGGGTCCCATGAAACCACGGGGATCAGCGCGAAAGAATTCAATGGTGAATCTGAATGTGCCGTAAAAGATGAGAGTGGAGAGAAAGAGAAACCCCTTTCCGGTTCGTGATCCCCTGGCAGCAATAATGAAGAATAGAATACCCCCGGTAATCAGTACTGCGGCACTGATGAGCTGTGTCGGTACCAGTGGCTGGTGCATGACCGCGGCGGGGGCAAGGGGATTTTTAAAGGAAACGGAAAGAGGGCACGTGGTATGAATTCCGTAACAGCAGCCGGCGAAATGGCATCCAATGCGGCCAATACCGATGCCGGTAATGTATGAAGGCCCCAGCAGGTCACTGTAAAACAGGGGATCAAGATGCCAGGTATGCCGAAGAATGAGAAGAGTCAGGATACCGCCGGTAATCCCCCCCCAGCTTACCAGTACCGGCGGATAGGAAAAGAAACCTGTTTCTACCCTTTCAGGCAGAAATATAAGGAATCCCGTAAAAAGAGCTCCCAGTATTCCGCCACAGGCGATAAGGGTAACAGTGTTAAATATTTCATCCCTGTTATGATTGAGTCTCTTTCCCAGAACAAGGGCCATGATCACAGCTGTGCTTATGGCAAGAATAATGAAAACACCATAGGTGCCGATGGTGATGGGCCTGTTTATGAGGGTAAACTGGAAAAGTATAGGATGCATTTCTATGTTTCAGGGGTGTGTGAAGAGGGCGGACCCGTAGCGGCCCGCCCTAAGTCTGTTACTTCTGCTTTTTGCGGGCTTCTTCAAGTCCTTTCTGGATTTCTTTCTGGAGATCAACTCCCTGTTTTTTCAGTTCCTTGTCCATTTCTTTCATCATAACGCCGGTTCCGGTAGCGCATGCTGCGCAGGCAAGGTAAAGGATAGCTCCAAGAACTGTACCGATAATGGACGTGATCAGACCACCTGTTGCCATACCGGTTGGCTGGCTCGCCTCTGTCAGCTGTTTTTTGGAAACGACTGCAAGGATGATGCCGATGATGCCAAGAATAGGGGCAACAAAATTGAGACCGGGAATAAAACAGAAAATTATCGAAACGATACCAAGTACTAATGCTGCTACTGCCATATGAGTTCCTCCTGAAGTTAATAACACATATTCTGTGCATTATTTACTATTGCAGATTTCTGCGTCTTTTGATTATCATTGAAAAACTTTAAGTGTCAACAAAATTATTACAATCTTCTCTTGACTTTTTTTCCTTTCTGGTGCAACAATTAACGATAATACTTTATGCGGAACTATCCGCAGTATGAAACATCTCCAAGGAGGATTATATGACTGAAGGTGGAGGAAACGAAAGTAAGGCTTTCGATTTTCAGAAATTCATTGAGGATTCAAAGAATACTCTCCTGGCTCCAAAGGATTATTTTGCATCAATGGCAAAAGAGGGAGGTCTTGTTGAGCCCCTGATAAAGGCCCTTATTTACGGTGCAATTTCAGGCCTTATTGCCATGCTCTGGAGCATTATTGGTATCGGTGCTGTGGGAGGACTTTTCGGAGCTGCTGCCGGAACTGGACTCGGTATCATGGCATTTGTCTGGGCCATAATCGGCGCACTTATCGGCCTTTTCCTTGGCGGAGTACTGATACTGATCGTATCTGCGATTTGTGGCGGCTCCACGGATTTTGAAGCAAACGTACGCGTTGCAGCTTCGTTGATGGTTCTTTCTCCCATCAGTTCCCTTCTCAGTTTTCTGTCAGGGATTCATTACAGTCTCGGTGCTATTGCTTCACTGGCGGTTTCCCTTTACGGTATCTATCTTCTTTATCATGCGGTTATCAACGCCCTTGATGGCAAACCGGATACGGCAAAGGTAGTTACTATTGTTCTGGCGGTGATACCGGTACTGATGATGGTCTCAACCCTGATGTGCGCACGCGCTGTCACCACTACATCAGAGAAGTGGCTCAAACAGAGTGAAAGAATGATGAAAGAGGTTGAAAAAGACAACAGCGAAGCGATGAAACGTCTTGATTCCCTGCGTAAGCAGATGGAAGATGCGGCCAAAAAATCAGAGTAACCATCATTTTACGAAACAGGAGGGAGGACCTTAAGGGCCTCCCTTTTTTTGGTGCCACGCACTGCATTATTTATGCTCACCAGATTAAAAAGCTTGAAATTTAAACCACATGGGAAAAAATACTGGATCTGGCGCATAAACGGCCGTCCCTGTGTCGGTGGGGTGGATGTTCACCTTGTATCGCATTTGCTTTGCAGCAAGTCTATAATAGCCGGTTACGGGTAAAAGGAAATTTTATGAAAAAAATAATTCTCTGGATCAGGGAGACACGGCCGCAGTTTCTTTTTCTCTCTGTGACCCTTACTTTTCTTGGAACTGCCATTGCCTGGTATCATGGCAGCATCAATATTGGGCATGCCCTGCTTGCCGGTTTCGGCCTGGTTTTGACACATGGCAGTGTCAATGCCATCAATGACTATTTTGATTATAAAAGCGGCATTGATTTAAATGTTACACGAACCCCCTTCAGCGGCGGGAGCGGACTTGTCCCTGAAGGGAAACTTCCCCTGAAACAGGCTCTCATGGTGGGGGTGGTTACCTCCCTGGTGGCCCTGGCTATAGGTATTTATTTTATTATTATAAGCGGCTGGCAGTTGATACCCCTCATAGCCATTGCGGCCCTGATTCTTGTTTTGTATACACCGGTGATATTAAAAACCTTCTGGCCAGAGTGGTCCCCCGGCGTGGGCCTGGGTATCATGCCTTTACTGGGATTGTATTTCGTGCAGACAGGTGAATATAACGGGATGGTACTGATCGCCTCAGTGCCCAGCGGTATTCTTGTACACAATCTTTTACTGCTGAACGAGTTTCCCGATGTAGAGGCTGATAGAAAGGGGGGCAGAAAAACGACACCGGTAATGTTCGGTATGGAGGCTGCGGCCCGGTTTTTCAGGATAATGACGGTTGCCGTTTATGCCTGGATTGCCGGATGCGTTCTGGCCACTGTAATCACGGGCACTGTTGTCATGCCCCTCTACTGCCTGGTAAGTTTTCTGACATGGCCCCTGGCAAAAAAGGCAATGGACGGTTCTAAAGAATCTCATGACATCAACAAATTGATCTCCGCACTGGGAAGCAATGTCATGTTTATTCTCTTTACCCAGGTGCTTATCGGTGCGGGGTATATACTTGAAAAGCTGTTTCCTCTATTTTAAGAAATCAGGATTCATTTTGGGTCTGCAGTTTTCTGCTTTCGTTTTACCATGGGGTTATCCGGCACATGACAGGGTGATGTGCCGGATAACCCTTCGGTGATATAATCAGATACCTGATTTATTGTAACCGTCCGCAAGACCGGTGTTAACGTGAATGACGCCCTTGTTCAGGTCTTTGAGTGGATAGTCATCATCAACGACAGGAAGTTTATCCGCTTCCGCCTGGTCTTTCAGGGTGGTACCAGCGGGAACATAACGGCCGTCAGGCACGTTTACTCCCATGAGAACGCATCCCGGTTCGACAACGCATTGACTTCCCACCTTTGCCTTGAAAACAAGAACTTTCATGCCGATGAATGAATCATCACCGACGAAGGCGGGGCCGTGTATCTGTACCTGGTGCGCGAGAGAAACACGTTTCCCCACGTAGACGGCGTATTTGTTTCCGTCGACTTCAACGGTGTTTGCATTAATGGGTTTGCCGTCCTGCTCTGTTTCAAGGGCATGAATAATGACCCCGTCCTGAACGTTTGACTCGTCGCCCACGAAAAGGGGCTGCCCCTCGTCACCACGAACTGATGCAAAGGGAGAAACCATCACCCGTTTCCCGATAGAGGCATTGCCTATTACCACCGCAAGGGGGTGGACATAGGCAGTGGCATCAATGGAGGGATCAACTGCTTTGCTGGAAAAATCAGTTATAACATTTTTGTGTATCATGGCTTTTACCCGTTTTTTTCTGTATTGATGGCCTGTATCTGCCATCTGTAATAAATGGTGTTTTATCGCGGGGAAGTGTCAATTCATTTTTCAGGTGCCGCTCGCCACTCGCCGGGGCGGGACAGGAGAAAACACATCAGGTATTCTTCGAAGGTTTTTTTAGGGCCCGTGAGGTTGCCACGGGCGCGGTAGATGGCATTGTTTTTGCGGTGGCTGAAGGATTTGAAAAAACGCCGGGGATCACCCTCCCGGTAAAACTGGTCCAGGTCGCCTTCACCGATGAGCTTGGTGACATCCTCTCCGTTGACGGCGGATTTCCCTTCCTGTTTCATATGGTAGGAGATATGCTTCATCTCCTCGTAGCTGAGGCCCAGGAGAAATTCCTGCAGGGCGTTGACCTCTTCTTCGTTGAGTTCTTCTCTCTGGAGAAAATCGAACCATACGGGATCTGACTGCGCTGCAAGGGAAAAGAGCTCGCTTACCCCCAGCATGGTACCGAAACCGGGCCGCAGCCTGTCCCGGGCAAGCCAGATCGAGGTAAGAGTGGGGGCGAACTCTTCAACGCAGTGATCGAGTCGATGCTCCCAGATATTGACAAGGAGGTAGCCCGCGTTGGAGCGGATGTGCATGGGGATTTTTTTGTCGGCAATAATGGCGATAAAGACTTCTTCGGCCATGATACTGTAGATATTGTTTTGAATTGCCGTGAGAAGGTCAGCCTCGATGTTTTTCATCTTTCCGGTTTCACGGCAGATATAAAGAAGCATAAAGAAAAAATTAATTTTTGCCAGGGCATATCCCTGCCCAAGGATCGCCTTTGTGGGGATATGAAAGAGCATGTCCACCATGTCGTGAAGAACCATGTTTTCAATGAGTGTTTCTACTGAACGCAGAGAGGTCCCAAGGCTCTGGCTCCCGAGAATGGAAGGGTACATGGAGATTGACCGGGAAAGCTCGTTAAGGGCCATTTCATTGCTGCTGATGCTGGCGAGTTCATCTGTAAGACGGCGCCTGTTCAGCTCTTCGACGAGGGTGTCGACAATGGCCTGTTCTTCGGGTTTAAAAATGATAATATCGTTCATTGCGGTCAGGTCTCTTTTTCTATTATCAGTGTTACATGAGTTGAATGCAAGGATAAATTAAAAAAGGCGGGGGTGGGAAGTAAGGGCTTCCCTGCCGATAAAAAAAACAGGGGAGAGTAAACCGGGGATCGGCAATATACTCTTCTCAGATATGACGAAAAATTAGTCATGAAAGGAGTTATAAAAATAAAAAGGAGTAATTATGCGGGGAAGTAAAAATTTCATCTTAATCTTGGCGGCTGTTCTGGTTTTTTCATACGGGGGAAGTTACAGTGCCGAGGCCAGGGCCGGAACACGTTATTTTACACCCAAAAGGATTAACGGAAAATATAAAAATGTAAAAAAACCGGCAGATTATACCATGAAAAAGGGGAAGGCTCTGAGCCTGCGCCACCGCGGCATTACCGTTGACCTGTATGGCCGGGATTTTGCCCAGGGAAACATCATCTATATCGAGATAAAGGCTGACAGGGATCTTGACGACCTTACCTGCCGTTACGGCAGGAAGAAGGTCCCCCTGACCAGGCGCAGCTGGGGGTACCGTGGATTTTTTGCCATACATCCCGAAACCAGGCCGGGGAAAAAACTGGTGCGCCTCAGGGGAAAGGCGGGGGAAAAATCTTTTCGAATGCGGGGATATTTCAAGGTTGCGCGCAGCCCTTTTCCCTACCGCCGGCGGGCCCTCGACCTGGGAAAGTATTCGGATGTTGAATACCAGCGCCGGCCTGAAAATATTGCCCTTATCAAAGAGTGTGCCAAAAAAAAGAGAAAGGCCTTTTCCGTTGTCGGGGGGGATAGGCTGGGCCCTGACCTTTCTCATCCACGGGATATGCATTACATTACCTCACCCTTCTGGTCAAAGAGAACATACATGCGTTACAAAATACGAAAGGGCAAAAAGATTCGTCTCAAAAACCGTATCAGGGTACACCGGGGCCTGGATCTTCGAGGTCATAAGGGCACCCCTGTCTATTCACTCGCCGCGGGGAGAGTGGTGCTTGCTGAAGAACTCTACTACGAGGGTAACATGGTGATCATCGACCATGGGAACCGGATATTCAGCTATTTCATGCACCTCAATGAACTGAAGGTAAAAAAGGGCGATATCATTCGCGGGGGGCATACAATCGGTACAGTGGGGTCCACGGGGGTCTCCACGGCGGCTCACCTGCATGTTTCACTCCTTGTGCGGGGGGTGCAGGTGGATCCGTTATCTATTCTCTATCTCCCGGTGAGGGAGTAAAAAAATCGATGCCGTGTGAATTGACACGGCATCGTTTTCTATTTTAGATTTCAGGGTTATCACTGAATTTTATATGCCACAACCCTGTTGTTGAAAAAAGTCGGGATAAGAAGAAGTTTTTTCCCGGGAATATATTCCAGATCAGCAGACTGTATGTTTTCTTTCACCGTATCGAGAAGTACTGTTGTTTTACCGGAGACTGTTACCAGCCGTGTTTCTCCCTGCCAGTTGCTTATTATGAATGATTTGTCATCATATGCCTTGAGGCCGTCAATTATCCCGTAGTTATTAACCTTTACATGCAGTGATGCCTTCTTGGCTTTCAGGTCTACTTTGATAATCCCGGTTTTTGTGCCCACGAGAAGATCCTGGCCGTGTATCAACATGCCGTTAGAGCCCAGGAATTTTTTAAGGTTAATAAATGGTTTTAAGGTTTTGTTTTGCAGCATGTAAATTATTCCGCTTTTCATATCTGAAATATAGACATTCCCTGCAGGGCAGACTGCAATGTCGTTGAGAAATTCTGCGGAAGGTTCATTGATGGTTGTTTTTATTTTCCCCTTGCTGATATCAATCGTGTGAATGCGGTCAATGTCCGTGACATAGAGTGTGTTATCTTTTATCGCCATACCTTTGGGGGCATTCAATCCCTTAATCCATTTAAGCTGTATAACTTTACCTTTAAGAGAGAGTCTTGAAATAAATCCCTTTCCATTTTTTTCAAGGGGTTTGCCGTTGATGTTTGATATGTAAAGAATATCTCTCTTTGAATCGTACATTACAGATTCAGGAACACTGAAAGTCGCAGGAGTTGACCAGTGCTTAACAGCCTTCACTTTATTTTTGTTGCAGCCAATTAATAGAAAAGATGTGATGAGAAGAATAAGAATAATCTGTTTTTTCATGCCTGACCTCCTTTTTAAGAGTATGGTAGTACATTGGGAAGGGGCTTGTCAATACTCCGACAGGTAACATTTCTATAGAAGCATGTATTTTCTGTTCATGCGCTTTTTTGGTCTACTGTTGCGGCGATATCAAAAAACGACCATTGCGTCGGTAAATATTTCATTGATAAAAATAATAACTTTCTTATATTAAAAATATATTTGAAGCTTGCAACTATTTAAAGGCATAAAATGACAGGTTCAAATAAAAGAGATAATTATGCACTGCAGAAAAGAAATAGAAACAACACAGGGAGTGCATGATAATTTTACAGGAGGTTATTTCATGAAAGGTGCTTTTTCAAAGCTGTTTTCCGCCGCGTGGATGTTGCTGTTTGTATCGGCAATGGTCATGACCGGCTGTGATAACGGCACAGGCGTGAGCGAAGATGTTACAGCAAAAAAATTATCACGATCTGTATCGGTTAACGTTCAAAATGGAGAGTACATGGTGGGAACCGGTATTTTCGATATCACGGGGCCGGCTGCAGAAGTTGTTATGGGCGGCTATGCCATTGAGGACCAAAAAACTGAAGGGATTTCCACGCGCCTCTGGTCACGGGCTTACATTATCAATGATGGTTCAACGAGTGTTGTTTTTGTTAACGCTGATACGTGGATGGTTGATCAGGGTGTAAAACTCGAAGTGGCCAAAAAGATTGCCGCTGATTCAGAACTCAGTCAATACTACAATGCAAAAAATATCTGTATCAGTGCAAACCATACACATAATTCGGTAAGCGGTTATTCATGGTACTTTCTTTACAATGCAACAACAAAGGGATTTCTTAAAGATACCATGTTTGCCACGGTTGAAGGTATCTATGAGTCTATAAAGCGGGCTCATAACAACATGAAACCGACCTGTATTTATGTTAATAAGGGTAATCTCTCCAGTGCGGGATGGAACCGTGATCCCCTTGCTTACAACAACAACCCGGCTGAAGAAAGGGCGCGTTATGATTCAATGACAGATCAGGAAATGATACTGTTGAAATTTGTGGGTATAGACGGCACTGAACGGGGCATGATCAACTGGCATGCGGTACACCCTGATTCAATCGGTCCTGAGAACAAACTTATCAGCGGAGACAGCAAGGGACTTGCATCCTATCTTTTCGAAAAGGATAAGGGAACAAATTATTTTTCAGGAGATACTTTTATTGCCGCTTTTGCCCAGGCAAATTCAGGCGATATTACACCCAATGTACCCTTTACTCAGCATCTCGGTTCCGCCGAAGAAGCTGCAGCAGAGCTGGGGTTGACTGTTGCCGAAGCCCAGGCATTCGGGTTTCCCCTTTATCAGGCTTATAAAGAACCACGCATGGAAAATAATCCCATACTTAATTGTGTCGTTACGCGTCAGTATGAAAAGGCAAAAGAGCTTTATAATTCTGCCACTGAAAAGGTAACAGGCCCTATTGCTTTCAGGCATGAGTATGTCGATTTTAGAAATCTTGCACTCGATGGTATGAATTGCACCACCTGCAGGGGCGGTATGGGCGCTTCTTATTCTGCGGGTTCACCTGCTGATAATCCTTCTCCCTCACCACTCTATCCCCTGCATCTCAGGGACGACAGCCCTGATTGGGATGATGAGTATTCAACTGATGTCATTAACGGTTTTCTCGGGGGCGTAATCGGCATTATATGGGGAGAGGCAAATACGCCGGAGTACAAGGCATGTCATTCTCCCAAACCGGTCATTCTTCCCATCGGGGCAATGGGAATCAACTTTGATGACGATGTTGACATGATACCCCAGATTCTCCCGATACAGGTTTTTAAAATAGGTACCGTGGCGATTTCAGCCCTTCCTTTTGAAATTACGACAATGGCTGGTCGCCGTCTGAAAGAAACGGCACTGGAGAAACTCCAGATTGCCGGTGTGAATTACTCTATTCTTGCCGCTCTTTCCAATGCCTATGCCTCATACATGGCAACAGCAGAAGAATACGAGATTCAATCCTATGCCGCGGCGGGAACATGGTTTGGTCCGAATCAGCTTAAGGCATGTCAGCAGGAAGTGTCCCGCCTTGCACAGGCAATTGTGAATGATACTTCAGTACCTGACGGTCCCACTCCTGAAGACCTTTCAAACAGCCAGTGGAATTTTACCAGTGGTGTTGCCTTTGATGATAAGGAACTCTTTACTGACTGGGGCGATCCTGTAGAGGAACCAAACAGCAGCTATACAGTCGGTGATACCATTGCGATAACGTTCTGGGGTGGTCATCCCCGTTCTACCCTGAACTATTTTATGGAAAAGGGGCAGCACCAGATCTATCCCTTTGGCATTATCGAAAGATATGTAAATGGAGAATGGCAGCAGGCCTATTTTGACTGGGATCCCCAGGTGGAGTATCACTGGGCCCGGGACAGCGTGGCATGCAACCACTGTACTGTCACATGGTACACAAATGATGCTGAACCGGGAACCTACCGTGTCGTTCAGCAGGGACACCAGGAATCTGGATGGACGCATAGAATACGTCCCTATAAGAACAATACGCGTTCATTTGTCCTTCAATAAGAAAAGGTTACATTATAAACATCAGGGGGGCGTCCTGAAAGGGCGCCCCCTTTTTTACGCCCTGCAATAATATTTATTTCAGGCGGTTCCTGGTTTTTTGAATGTTTTTCATTTCTACCAGCTTATCCGTGAGGCGCAGCCATTCAAGCTGAAGGGTTGCCATGGCGGCGCGGCGGGTGACGAGGTTGAGGCGGCTTGCTTCTAAAATATTGCGGGCATCAATGAGATCTTTAAGGGATGTCTGGGCGCGGTGATAGCGGCGCGTCTCTTCCGCGGTGACGCGCTGCGCCAGTGCAACTCTTTGACGGGTACTTTCGGTCATTTTTTTTTCGTGCTGTATTTTTCGGTGCAGTATATTAAGGTTGTTTTTAAGGCGTTCGAGGGTGTCTCCCCTGTTGATGACTTTTTTTCTCTGCGCGATGCGCTGTACCCTGACGGCAGCTTTCTCCTTTTCGCGCGTGATGGGCAGTGAGAACTCGAGTCCGCCATAGATCAGGTGCTGGGCGTAGGACCTTCCCCCCAGAATGGTTCGGTTGTAGGAATAGCCCGCCATGAGATTGGTTGATGGAAGCAGTTCATCGGCGGCGCGGGCAACTTCGATACGCCCCTTATCAATAAGGAGCTGGAGAAGAGTCATGGTGCGGCTCTGTACGGCATCTCTTTTGTAATTGTGTGAAAATTTATCGGTGAGGGTGAGGGGCATTTCCCTGAAGAGAGGTCTCAGTTCCTCTGTGCCCCTGTATCCCACGGCCTGGTAGACCAGGTCCCGGGATGCCCTGTATTGAAGGGCGCGGGTTTCCATTTCTTCGCGGCTTGCCATGGTCTGAAGGGCTATGCGGTCTACATCGATGCGGTAGGCAATACGGCTGCGGTACCTTAGACGAATATTGGCAAGAAGGCGTGTGTCCTCGATCCATGCCCGGCGCCCCGCGCGGTAGAGGGCGTCATCAGAATACCACTGGTAGTAGAGACCGATGAGGGTGGCAAGGTAATCCTCGTAGGCCTCAATGATCTGGTAACGTGAGATGCGGTTTTCAAGGCCGATGATTTTTTTATGCATACGTGTATTACGGCCAAAGGCGTTACGCGCCAGTGGCTGGGAAACAAGTGCCGAGAAGGTTGACGAAAATCCTGAACCGGTACGGGCCGGTGATATGGAATATTCCATGGAAGTAGATGTCCCCGCCATGGGAAAGAGCTTGGACAGGGCAACGGTGGCGCCGGGGCCGTCGCCCCCCTCACCGGCGAGTTTCAGGTTGTACTGCCCCGTTGCGGAGAGTACCAGGTCCCGCGAGGGGAGCTGCAGGGCCTTCTGGTACTTCAGGGTCAGTTCGTCTATCAGTATCAGTTGAAATTTTTTGTCATGGCTGCAGGCATTCCTGATAAAATTTTGAAGTGAGAGGTGATGAACCGGTTTATCTTTTACTTCCCCCCCGCTGTAAAGAGGGAAAAATACCAGGGCAATGAAAAGGGCTGCCTGCCTATATCGACGGGATAAGGCCATCAGTGACCTCCTTTTTTTCTGCAGGTTTGAAACGGTACTCGATTTTTTTGACCGTCATGTAGAGCGAAGGGACCAGGATGAGGGTGATCAGTGTGCCGAAGACGAGGCCCCATGCCATGGCAAGCATCATCTCTGCCAGCATGGCGTCATAGCCGGCAAAACCGTATGCCGTGGGGAGCAGTCCCGCCACGGTGGTAACGGTTGTGAGAAGTACCGCCCGCAGGCGTGTCGAGGCGATACTCGCGATGCGGTGGGGGAGCCTGGTCCAGTACTCATCTATGTTGAGTTCTTCCTGGAGTTTGTTGATCATGATGATCGAATCATTGACAACGACACCGGCCAGGCCAAGGGTGCCGATGCCGGCAAAGATGCCGAAGAAGGTCAACCCGTGGGCGTAAAAGGCAAAGACCACACCCACGAAGCCGAAGGGAATGGATACCATTATAATGAAGGGCTGGAGCATTGAATTAAAGAGAAGGGCAAGTATGGCGTAGATGAGAAAGAGAACGATTATTACCCCGGCGCGAAAGTTGCCGGCGGATTCGCGGGTCTCCTTGACCTCTCCCTCGAAACTGAGGTGAGAGGTGGGATTCTTTTTTAAAAGGGCGGGGAAGATAGTTTTTTCAAGGTCTGCCGCTATCTCCATGGGGGAGATGCCCTTTT
Organism: uncultured Leptospirales bacterium; assembly: GCA_964534225.1. Taxonomy (GTDB): domain Bacteria; phylum Spirochaetota; class UBA4802; order UBA4802; family UBA5550; genus CAZHNW01. The sequence goes on from CAZHNW010000001.1 coordinate 21,436, forward strand.
CTTCGTTTATATCCGCGTAGACCTGGGTGGTACGTCGGTAGCGGTAGCGCGTGATTGCCGAGGGGGCCATTGTCTTTTCAACGGTGACCACATCCCGCAGGGGTACCATGTAGTTGCTGCTGTTTTCCACGGGAATCTGCAGTACCCTGTCAAGGGAACGCCGTGACGCGGTGTCGGCAAGGAGGCGTATGTATATCTCCTCGTCTTCGTTCATCACGGTGTAGAGAACTTTCCCTTCAAGAACGGAACGGAGGGTGGCGGCCACTGAGGATGCCTTGATGCCGAGGCGGCTTGCCCGTGCCCGCTTGACCCTGATGATATATTCCGGCGAGGTGACGGGGCGTTCGATCTCGATATTTTTCAGGGCCGGGTGTTTTTTCATTTCAGCGGCAAGGGCATCAGTGAGGATTTTTCTTTTTCTGTTATTGTTTTCCTGTACCAGTACCTCGATGGGGGAACCGCTTGACTGGCCGAAGTGGGCGCGGCGGTAGCGTACCCGGTAGATGCCGGGTATCTTTTCGATTTTTTTCTTCCATTCTTTTTTCAGCTGCGGCAGGGGTTTTTCCCTTTCTTCGCGGGGAACAACTTCTACGCGCAGGCGAAAGATATTTTCATAGGAAGTCATACCCCCGCGGCTCTGGGCAACCAGTGTTCTGAAACCGACGACTTCTTTTCCCAGGTAGGCGGAGAGAATTTTTTCTACTTCTATCGATTTTTGAGCTGTTTCGTAGCGGTCGCTGCCAGGTGCTGTCTCTGCCGTGATGCTGAATTCAGTAGTCTCTTCACGGGGGAACATGACAAACTTCATATTTTTCTGAAAGAGGATCCCGGCGAATACGAGCATCAGGGCAAAGGCGGCGTAAGTGAAAAGGCGGTAGCGCAGAACCTTCTCGAGAAAGATACTGAAGCGGTTTTCCACGGCATGAAACCAGTGGGGCATTTCTTCCTGCTGTTTTTTTCTTCCCGCTCCGGAGAAGAACCCGCGTTTCAGGGCCTGCACCAGGGGATATATTCCCAGGGTGAGCAGGCCTTTGAGCCACCGGGGTATAACAAGGTTGAGGTGTGCGGGAAGTATCAAGAGAGATTCCAGTAAACTTCCCCCCAGCATGAGCATAACCATGATGGGAATGAACCGGCTCATTTTTGCGAAGCGGCCTGAAAATCCCATGATGGGAAGAAAGGCAACACAGGTGGTGACGATCGCCGCGATAATGGGAAGGAACATCTGCCGTGTTCCGGCAATGGCAGCTTCGTCGTGGTCGTAGCCGTTGTCACGAAGGCGGGATATGTTTTCCGCTACCACGATGGCGTCATCAACGACCATACCCATGACGATAATGATGCCAGCCAGGGTGATATTGTTTATAGTGTAACCGAGAATGCTGGCGATAGTCATGGCAAAACAGAAACTGAAGGGAATGCCCAGGGCCACCCAGAAGGCGGCACGCATGTTGAGAAAAATCATAAGAGTGGAGAGTATCAGCAGAAACCCTATGGCACCGTTCCACCCGATAAGGCTCAACCGGCTGCGTACCGTGTGTGATTCATCATCGAGAAGTACGATGCGCAGAGGCGAATTTTCTTCCAGGGAGTTGTGAAATTCTTTGATGGAGTTTTTGACCCCGTCGACTGATCGGAGTATGCCGCTGGAGGCGCTTTTTACCACGTTGAGGACCACTGCCTCGCAGCCGTTTATTTTGAGGATGGTACGGTTTTTTTCAAAGGTGTCTTTCACTTCAGCAAGCTGGTTGAGACGTATTTCCTGTCCCTCGAAGCCGCCGCGAACGATGAGGGGGCGCAGGCGTTTTGCCGTGTCGAGCTCATCGGAGACTGTCACCTTTGGCTCTCCTCTTTTTTCAAGGGTCCCTGCGGGGGTCCGAATATTGCCGGCGGTTACCGTGGCGGCAAGTTCAGTGTAGGGGATGTTGTAGTGTGCCAGAAGATCAGGCCGGGCAAGGATGTGTACCTCTTCTTTGAGGTATCCCTTTCTCGAAACTGAACTGATATAGGGCAGGCTTATAAGGCGGTTTTCAAGGGCCCGTGCCCGTCCCTGAAGTTCGCGACGAGACGCGTCATCAAGAAGATGCCTGTTTTTGTTATAGAGGGCGATATCGATAATTGCCTTCTGCGAGGTCTTGAACTGGCGAATTACCGGCTTTTCGAGGATTTCAACGGGAAGGTTGACGGCATAAACGGCGGTGCGGATATCATTGACCGCCTCTGACAGGTCATCGACAGAATCTTCGATTTCGATCATGAGCCCTGAAGATGAATTAGATGAGGTGCTGACAATGCGGTAGATGCCGTCGATGCCTTTCAGTTCATCCTCGAGAGGGCGGGTGACGAAGTGTTCAACCTCTTCGGGTGATGCCCCCGGGTAAATGGTAGAGACACGGACGAAGTTCAGGTCAATATCGGGGAGTTCCTGCCGCGGTGTGTTCATCCAGAAAAAGATACCGCTGAAATAGACTGCCAGTGTCAGCAGGTTCGTCAGCAAGTGCCGGGTGGCAAAAAATTCAATTATTTTCGAGATCATGTTTTATTGTTGTCCGTAACGGGTTCTGGTGCAATCATAATTTTTATTAGACCCGGTAGAATTTATTTGCGTTCCATTTTTTTAGGGGGAATAAAGAAAGGGGGGCAGAAAAGGGTATCCTTTATTTTTTAAAACTCTACATGTCCGTTCATTTCGAGAATATTGAACCGCCGAGGCAGCAGGGGGAAGAGCTGCGATAATGGGTGCTGTTTCAGGCCGGTGAAGAGATCTTCGACAATTTGCAATGATATAATATTCCAGTATTCACCTGACAGTTTATTTAATCCAGTTCTCTACTTTTAGATTTTTTACTCTCATGAATTCTTTTGTATTATTAGTTATGAGTATTCCATTGTTGGAAAGAACTATTGATGCGATTATATAATCATTTGGCCCGATTATTTTTCCTTTATATTCCAGAGAAGACCTGATTAAAGAATATACAATTGCTGAATTACTGTCAAAACTTACTATTTCAAATGGTTCAAGAAAATCATTGATTCTTTGAAGGTTATCCTTTTTCTTATCGCTTTTTTCGGCACCATAAAGCAATTCTGCTTTCACAATAGATGGAATTTTGATATCTTTTGGGCTCAAACCCGCTAGCCTGTCTTTTATTTTTAAGTGCATACCTTTTAAAAAATATACACATATATTTGTATCTAAATAGTAGCTCACAATGATTCTCTTTGAATATCATTTTCGAAAGAAAGGGTGTCAATTTTAAATGAATCATCTTTAATGGAACCATAAAGGTCAAAAAAGCCTTTCGGATATTCATCATTTACTGCATTTTTTATACGTTTTCCGACCCATTTAGAAATAGAGAGATGTTCAGTTTTTGCTGCTTTTTCTACTTTAGCCAGGGTTTCTTTATCAATGTATAATGAAATTTGCGGCATGATGGACTCCTTTTATCATAGAGTAATAAATTTAAAACAAATTGTCAAGTATATTTGCAAGTATATTTGATTAAGACACGAAATGTTAAAAAACCCATTCAATAAAAAACGCCGGAGTTTTTCTCCGGCGTTTTTTTGAATGGTACTACGATGTTGGCGCAAGCATTATTGTAAGAGCTGTAAGACACTTTGTGATTTTGTATTTGCCTGGGCAAGCATTGATGTGTCTGCCTGTACCCCATCTTGCTTTGCCTGTTCACGCAGACAGGGGAGCATGTTTGGCGACCAGGGTTTTCCAAAGTTACGACGAACACCG
>CAZHNW010000001.1:25199-54164 GCA_964534225.1 uncultured Leptospirales bacterium
TTGTGATTTTGTATTTGCCTGGGCAAGCATTGATGTGGCTGCCTGCGTCAGGATCTGGTAGCGTACAAATGATGACATCTGTTCTGCCATATCTGTATCACGGATACGGCTCTCTGATGCCTGAACGTTTTCATAGGCATTCATGAGACCCTTGGCGGCATGTTCGAGACGGTTATAATAGGCCCCGAGGTCCGCCCTCTGTTTCGAAATATTGCGCAGAGCTTCATCTGCAAGACCGATGACCGCGTTTGCCTTACCCGGTGTTGATATGGAAATAAAGGTAAGAACAGTGGGATTTCTCAGTCCCAGGGCCGCGCTGGTCATTGTCTCAATAAAGACTCTTTCTCTCTGGTGCATGTTGGGGCCCATGTGAAACCACATTGATGCCGTGGGATGGAGCCGTGCGAATGCACCGGTGAGGAGTTTCATTTTGTTGAATTCCGCCTGTGATGAAATACGATCTATTTCATCGACAAGTTCTGAAACTTCCACCTGAATGAGCTGACGGTCTTCCGGTGTGTAGATGCCGTTTGCCGCCTGCACTGCCAGAACCCTGACACGCTGAATGATGCTGTGGGTCTCCTCGAGGTAACCTTCAGCAGTCTGGATAAGTGACATACCGTCTTCGGTATTCCTTTCCGCCTGGCGAAGGCCCTGAATCTGTGATCGCATTTTTTCAGATACGGCAAGACCGGAAGCATCGTCGCCTGCGCGGTTGATACGCATACCTGATGAAAGTTTTTCAACGTCCTTGGTAAGGTCCCAGTCGTGGAACTTCAATGTACGGTGCGCAAATATCGCCGCAACATTGTGGTTTATTATCATACTCTTCCTCCTTGAATGCGGAATGCAATCATCCTTGATCGCATTATGGATTTCTTCCTGTGATATTCAAAGGTTCGGTATATTTAAAAATTGCGGTGAGAGCGATGAGGGGCGTTTATTGGTAATTATGGACGATTATGATAAAATATGTGTGAATAGTGGCTGTTTATGGTTAAATAAAATTTTTTTTAAAAAAACAAAATTAATTTAAAAAAGTTATTTTTTGGCTGGAATGCTGTTCTGGCGGGCTTGACCATTTCGGCGTCTGGATGATCTTTCTGATCGGTCACTTTCATTTTTTCTGCGCGGCAATCCTTGTCATCAGTCTCAGGGAGATGAAAAACAAGATCGTCACAGTGGCCATTATCTACGCGGTGCCGGTTTTTTTTCGCACCTTTTCAGCATGGGTAAAGACGGTTAAGTTCACCTGCATGTCTTCGATTTTTATGGAGGAAAGGGTGGTATCTGAACAGTGGTACGATGAGAAGGTTATCAGAGCCTGTCGAGTTCAAGGGCGCACTCCTGAAGAATAAAAGTTGATTTTCAGAATGATATCATAAAATACGTGTTGACTGATTTAAAATTTCATGTTAAATTGGTCAATATGTACTGGGAGAGATTACTTGAAAAAACAATAAAAAAAGCTGAAAAGACTTTTCCGGCAATTGTTATTACCGGTCCGCGTCAGTCAGGGAAAAGTACATTGTTAAATGAATATCTTTCCCAAACAAAACCTTCAATAATAAACCTCGACAACATCGAATTCAGACAACTTCTTCAAGAAAATTCAATAGATTATTTAAAAAAACTAAAAAAACCGGTCATTATTGATGAAATACAATATCTCCCGGAGCTTGCATCATCAATTAAAATCTTAATTGATCAGGATCGGATTCCCGGGCAATGGTTTATTACAGGATCACAACAGTTTTCAGTCATGAAAAACATTTCAGAATCACTGGCTGGCAGAGCAGCAATTCTGTCATTACCAACATTTCAGTTGAATGAAAGAAAAGACAGATTTGATCTTGGAGATTATTTGTTGAAAAGTACATATCCTGAAATTGTAGTGAATAAAAAAGTTAATTCTGATATCTGGTACTCAAGTTACATTCAAACGTATCTCGAAAGAGATTTGAGACAGTTGATGAATGTTGACAGCCTTCTGGATTTTGAGCGTTTCCTTACACGCCTTGCAGGCCTGACGTCACAGGAATTGAATTATTCAATGCTGGCAAGTGATATAGGGATAAGCGTGCCCACCGTTAAAAGATGGATATCTGTACTTGAAAAAAGCTATCTTATATTTTTATTGCCGCCGTATTTTAAAAATTTTGGTAAAAGAATAATTAAATCGCCCAAAATATATTTTTATGATCCGGGACTTGTCAATTATCTGGTTGGTATAAAAGATAAAGACTTTCTGCTTAATGGTCCAATGGCAGGTGCAATATTTGAAACTGCAATGATATCAGATATTATTAAGAAAGAGAATGCAAATGGAATAAAACCTGAGTTATATTTTTGGCGGTCACAGAGCGGAATAGAAATTGACTTAATTAAAAAGGATAATGGAATTTATAACCCATATGAAATAAAGATTTCAAATACCATTAAGCCAAAGTTTTATAAAAATTTGCAATACTGGCTTGGGTTAAACAGTCAGACCGGTATGAAAGGTTTTTTAATAACCAATTGTGATAAAAAATTGCCTCTGCCTCCTGATATTGAGAATATCTATTGGAAAAACCTTTAAAATAAATCAGGTATTTATTTTTTAAAAATATTTGTTGCATATATGCAATAATAAGGAGTCATGCCCCCCGTCGTAGGGGGGCATAAATTTTTTTCCTGTATTAAAAAGTCCTTCCGCACCAGAGTGTTTACTTCTCTTCTACGAGAAGATTGTCCAGGTAGATGTATTCATTTAGATCTGTTGCATTCTCCATCGTATTGACATTTGAGATTATCAATCAGAGAATTATCTCTTTTTATGAAATACATTTTTCCATTCACTGTAGTGAGAGAGAAGGTGTTGTTCGTCACTTCAGAGAGACCGGTTTCTGGCCGCTGAAAATTGCATTGCCCGTATACATTGCCACTTAAATCTCCTTCTGTTACTCGATTATAGCGGTATACTCTATCTGAGATAACTTTTGCCAGTTCTATGTATGTAACATTTTCACTATCTTCGGTTCCATCACAGTTTGTATCAATGCTTTCGAATTTTGTCTGCTGCTCGTAGTTCTCATCGACAACCTCCCATACACCAAGGTATGGGTCGTTTTTGTTGTCGTCACATGCAATAAATGACAGTGCTGAAACGAAAGCCATTATTAAAAACAGGGGTAAAATTTTTTTGATTTTTTGCATATAATATCTCCTAAAAATTTGTTCTTAATATTGTGAAGTCTCAATATACGACATATCGGTACACATTTTTTTTATTCACCGGTTGTAAAAGTAATTGTTGTTTCGGGCAGCGGGTTCCCCGCCAGGTCCATGAACCACGGGTCATACTCTGAGGGATTAAAAGTAAAGGTGATAACTGTCAGGGCTGGCAGCGGGTTGTCGGGGTCATCTCTGGTTATTCGGCCGTTTCTTTCGTCTATTATTTCTCTCGGGGTTGTTTCTGTTATCAGCCATTTGCCATTCGTTGATAAGCTGATACCCGCCTGCATATCTTCGTTGAATTTATATGAAAACCATTTTATGTTCCGGTCCACATTGGTTTTACCATCAGAGGGTACAGTAGATAGCAGAGAGGGAGGTGCAGTATCTTTTTCGATAACATGAATTATTATACTCGAATGATCACTCATGCCGTAGCTGTCTGTTGCCCAGAATGATATTGTATGTGTCCCGGTTTCTATATCATTGACTGTTATTGTTTTCCCTGTCCCCAGAAGCCTGTTTCCGCAGAACCATTGCAGATGAGTTCCAATTAATTCACCTTCTTCTGGGTCATCGGCTTTGCCATTTAAAAGAATATTGTCTCCAGCATAATATGTACTTTCTCCATATGTATAAATAGTGGTTTGGGGTTTGTTATTGGGGACGATTTCAAATGAAAGGTCTTTTCTGCGTGTATTATTATCACTGTCAATAGCTGATATCGTTATTGTGTATTCTCCCTCCTGAAGATCGTGCAATTCAAGAGTACTCCCTGTACCTATGACAGAATTTCCTATAAACCATTCAATGCTTATTCCGGTAATCGTTCCGTCTTTTATATCTGAAACAGCCACTTCGCATTGTATTGTCTCGCCTTTATAGAAAAGCGTTCTTTGCGGAGATAGAATTTCAATGGCAGGGCCTTCGCTTTTTTCACAGGTGGCTGTTATATTTATTGTAAAAATATTTTCAGTATCATCGTTGTTTAGTATAATCAGTTTTACCGATGAATCGCCAATTTCAAGGGGAGTAAATTTTACTGAAAAATACGCTATGCCGTCTGCTGATATTCCCAGATCGGAATATTCTTTCTTTAGTGAAAAATTTTTATGTGCATCGATCAAAATTTGGGAAATTGACAGAAGTTTTGTCCCATTATTTTTAATAGTAAACTGTATAATTTTGTCCGGGTATCCAAAAGGAACAGAACCAATATAAACAGTATCCCCATTTTTTATATTTTTGCCATCATAGTGGACTTCAATTTCCGGTCTTGGATTAATAGACGGATCATATATATTATCTCGCATATCACATGATAATAATAATGCTGATGATAGAATGAATAGAAGCAGCCTGAAGATCATTTTTGTGCTCCTTTTTATAAGGTTAGAAATGTGTCCTGCCTGTCCATGCAATTGAAAAATACATACCAGTTTCATGTGAACATGTTATGTTTATTGAAATAGGCAATAAAACGGTGGCAGTCACATCAGGTCCTGCCGGTTTCTCGCGAAAGGAAAAAAAGATAACATCGATCCAGTTGTAAAGATAGACTCCTATCCATATGCCAATACTTATCCATTGCAGGCGCCACGCGTTATGGCGGTCGCTATATCTTTTATTAAACTCATATTTGTCATCATCAATAGTGAGTGAATCATATTTTTCTTTTTTATCCAGGTAGTTGTAAATTCCGTAGCCGGCAAAGGCGGTGGCTGCCGTGAAGGCCCCGATAATAATCCCTGCTTTTATGTAATGTCTTGATGCCGCCTGTCCCCATCCCGGGAAAAAACCTTTCAGATAAAATCTCAGGTCAGGGGTATAAAAGATTTTTTTATTCAATGTTGACATTGATATTACGATTTCATCAGCAAGGTTTTTGATGCTCCTGTTCATAAGGTTTTTGCTGGCGAAATCGGTTGACTCCATGCAGCAGACCGTACCCTTGTTGACATTGATGACTTTTGCCGTGACATGAAATCTATCTGTTTTCATGACACTGCCAATCACCACGTATTCAACGTTAATGTTTCTGCCGAGCCTGACCGCTTCATCGATTTTTTTTACTGGTTTATTTTGGTTTTTTTGTTCATCAAGTATCTGCTTTAATTTTCGTTTTTCATATATTTCAAAATTATTCGATGAAAAGAGGTAGAGCTCAAGGAGATCACTGGCAATGCTGGCTGTTTCTTCTGGTGTGTTGCGTGCAGCAAACGAGAAGAGCGCGATACGGGTTTTTTTTTCTGCCGCGAGACTGCCGCCTTGCATAAGTATTAACAGGAATACAAGAGGCAGTATCCTATATATAATATTGCTGAGAGTGGAGGGAGAGTTTTTCATTGATTTTGCTGTAACGTGTTAAATATTTTTTGGGACAGTTTCCTGCAAAGCAGGTCGAGTTCCTCTTTCTTTTTTGCCCTGCCTGATGTGATGTAGATTGTTCTGGCGGATTCAACATCCACGAGTCGTATGGTTACAAGGTATTCGTTTTCGATCTTTCGTATGCCCCCAAGGAGGATTCTGTCTGCCTTCCCCCTGGTGCTTCTGTTCCCGATCTTGATGATAGCTTTCTGTCCCGCCAGTTTTCTCAGTTCACCGGAAAGTATATTCACGATATGCGAAATGTCATGCGGGTCACTTCCCTCAAAATCTCCAATACCAATTCGATATTTCAGGGGTGATGCGATGTGAGGCGTTATCGATTTTTCTCTCTTTTTATCCAGCAGGCTGGTCTGTGTTTTATCTTTGATCTCTTTCTTGATTTGAGGGGGGAAGTATTTTTCTCTTACTATCTTCTGGACAGTATAGACACCTATTCCGGAACCCGCTGCGACAGGAATGGTTACGGCCACCAGAACAATCTTTGCCTGGAAGAGTGAGGCCTTGATGCCAAATTTCTGCAATATCTTATAAATAAAGTAGGCAAGGACCGCGGCAATGCCCCAGAAGCCCGCTTTCCCGGTGATTTTCAGGAAGTCTTCCTCCATCGAACGAACGGCAAGCTCCTGAACCTCTTTCGGCACAGGCTCTGCAAGTCCATGTCTTTGCATTACATTCTGTATTATTTTACTCTTTTTGCTCATAGCAGACTGCTGATTCCGTTTATTCCTCTGGATTTCAGGTACATTTCAAGTTTTTCGATTACCCTGTTGAATTTATAGCCCACCTGTCTTTTTGAATATCCTAGAATTTTTCCGGTATTGCCATAACTGTAATCATAGCGGGCTATAAGATTAAAAATCTCCACCTCCTCATCTGTTAATCCCGTATTTTTAATCGCCTCCTCGATGATCAGTTTGATTTCAAGGGATCTGTCATTTTCTTTCCTGCCTTCAGGGGGAGGGGTTATATCCGTTTCATAGCTCTGTTTTTTCTTTTTTTTCGCATAATATCTCATGAGAACAAAGTTGATCGTGCCATTGAGCCAGGCGCGGTGATTATTTATTTCACTGAATTTGTTATAGAATGAAAGAAAAATATCATGACAGAGATCTCTTGTGTCATGTTCGTTGTGTATTTTTGAATAGATAGTGTTAAAGACATAATGATAGTGTTCCCGGTAGGCTCTGGCGAATTCTTTTTCGGATTCTGGTAATTTACTCTTCTGGTTCATCGGGAAAATAGCGAATGGAAAGGCTGAAGTTAATCTTTCAGCTTATATTTTCATGTTTATAGTTCGAACATTGTTCACATTAATATAACGGAGTATTATCATGTCAATAACTAAATATAGAGTCCGAGAATATGTATATAAATTTTATCCTTGCAAAATTCTCCCTTCTTCCCCCTTTTGCTGTAGAGAGTTGTGTAAATTTTGATTTTTTTTAAAAAAGTAGACAAATATGGCAAAATATAGTGGAAAAGGCTCACGTCTCTCCGGTATGATCCAGCAGGCGAAACCGATGAAGGTGAAGCCGAGTACATCAGGGAGGGTCTCCGCCGGTATGGGTGCAGGGTGGGATTTTATCAGATACCTTTTCGATACGGTCCTGGGTAACTTCAGGCGCCACCGCGTTATCTTTGCCGGTATTGGTGCTGGTATTATAATTGCCTTTATTATTATATTGATCAATGATTACCAGAAGGTAAGGGATCTGGCCCACTTTCGTCCCAGTGTCACCACCAGGATATATGATAAAAACGACATTCTCATTGCTGAACTTTTCAAGCAAAAACGTGAAGTCGTTGATTTCGAAAAAATACCGAAACACCTGCGTCATGCCTTTATTGCCATGGAGGACAACGAGTTTTATGATCATTTCGGCATAAACGTCAAGGGTATCGTCAGGGCCTTTTTTATCAATATACTTGCCGGTGGGATTCGTCAGGGGGGAAGTACCATCACTCAGCAGACGGCAAAAATTCTTCTCACGTCACGAAAGCGTAATATCTACCGCAAGATAAAAGAAGCCTTTATCGCCATTATGATGGAGATGGGCTACAGTAAGAACGATATCTTTTCACTTTACCTGAACCAGATATATCTCGGCCACGGCGCCTACGGCGTTGAATCCGCCGCGGGCCTTTACTTCAAGAAACATGTCTGGGAATTGAACCTTGCGGAGTGTGCCCTTCTCTCGACACTTCCCTCTGCCCCGAACCGCCTTTCTCCCATAAGACATCCGAAGCGTTCCATGCAGCGCCACCGCATCGCCCTGGCCAAAATGGTGGAGATGGGTTTTCTTACTGTGACTGAGGCTGAAAAGGCCTACCTTGATTTCTGGCCCGATTACCTGCGTCATGTTGAGTCGACATCGCCGTCACTGAATGTCTTCAGCAACCGCGTTAACCGTGCCCCCTGGTTTACCGAGTATATTCGGCGAAAACTGGTGCGTAAATACGGTTCTGAAATGGTTTATAACAAGGGCCTGCTTGTCTATACCACCCTTGATATCAAGAAACAGATGGCGGGGCAGGAAGTTCTGGAAAAGGCCCTGGAGAAGCAGACCACCGTTTCTTCGCGCCTGCAGTTCAAGAATGATTCATATTTTAATGACAACTTTACTGACATGGTGGGGCTCATTTCTGATCTTTTTGATATTAATCAATTTCGCAAACGCGGTTCCCGCCAGAATGAAAAGCTCAATAATTATGTACGTACAGAACTGATCGAAGAACTGGAGGGGCTCAACTACCTTACCGGTATCAGTAATGTTTCTGATTTCATCGATGAGTATAAGGGGACCTACCTTCAGGACCGGGACCTGCAGAAGGTCGAAGGGTGCCTTATCAGTATCAACCAGAAGAACGGGTATATCGAGGCCCTTATAGGGGGAAGTGAATTCTCTTCTATCAACCAGCTGATCCGTCCCATGCAGTCAAGGCGCCAGCCCGGGTCTGCAATAAAACCCCTTCTCTACTCTGCTGCCATAGAAAGCAGGGAGTTTACTCCTGCAACTGCAGTGCTTGATTCTCCCATTGTTTATCTCGACAATGAGGGGGGCGACTGGCTGCCGGAAAACTACGAGGGACAGTACTACGGACTGCTGCGTTTGAGGAAGGCACTGGCCCTTTCAATCAATGTCATTTCCATCCGCCTTGCGGAAAAAATCGGTATTGAAAGGGTCCTCACCTATTACCAGCGCCTGCTTCGTATGTCATCAGCAGAGGCAAAGAAACGGATACCCCGTAATTTTTCAATCGCCCTGGGATCCCTTGAAGTCAGTCCCTATGAATTGACCCGGGCCTATGCCATTATCGCCAACGGCGGCAAAGATGTGATCCCCTTCACTATCCGGTATATTAAAGACCAGGAGGGAAAGGTTCTTGAAAACAGGGAAAAGGACGTTGCCCTTCTTTTAAAGGAAAAGGCAAAAAAGGGAGTTCTCCAGGTTATCAAGCCCTCTACCGCGCAGGTAATGATCAGCCTCCTGCGGGGAGTTGTTTCTGCCGGAACCGGCAGGGGGGCTTCCCCGGGACGCCCTGCCGCGGGAAAAACCGGTACCACCAACAACTGGAAGGACGCGTGGTTCGTCGGTTTTGTCCCACAGCTGACAACGGGTATCTGGATCGGTTATGACAAGCTGGGTCTCTCCCTTGGTATCGGACAGGCGGGAGGTGCTGTTAGTGCACCTGTCTGGGGCCGCTACATGAGGGCGGCTTTGAAACATGAACCGGTTCAGGGGTTTCCAACCTATGCGGGATTGACTGAAAAGGAGGTCTGTTCCCGGACCGGTCTACTTCCCTCATCTGCATGCCAGAAGATTATCAAGGAGATATTTGTTCCTGGAACAGAACCTGAAAAGGAATGTGAAACCTGTGCCGGTATAACCCATGACCTTAACCTGCCGAAGAAGGGGCCCAGGGACAATATCAGCAGACGCCAGAAGGCCTCTGTTTTACGGAATATTAAAAAGAAAAGAGACTCAAGCGTCATTGATGACCTGGGTGATGATCTTCTTTCTCCATGATTTTTTTAATTATTTGGTACCTTTCCTGTTACTTGAAAAAGACATTGACAGGAGAAAGTAACTTGTTTTAATGAGTGATCGCTCAGTCTTTTTTTTAAGGCAGGGGAGTTGTCTCCCGGTAATTTTTTAAAAAAGAAAACATTTTGTAGTAAAGTAACCCCGCTTTATTGAAATAAATGATTGAAAAGACCCATTTTTGCGTATATAAATAGGATAGAGTATTGTGCAAATACGGCGGCGCATGAGGCTCAGAGCCCCCTGTTGCTGTTTCATAAATTATCAGAATAAAGGATATTACAACCATGGAAAACAACAAGAAAGTTGGCATTCTATTTTCCGGCGGCCCCGCACCGAGTGCGAACGCTGTTATCTCCTCCGTGGCGGAGACATTTATTCGTGCCAATATCCCGGTCATTGGAATTATGCGTGGATACGAGTTTCTTCAGGATTTTAACAAGAACTATCCCAAGCTGAGAAAAGATGTTCACTATGGCTCAATAACCGAAAATATTACCAAGATACGCAATCGTACCGGTATTTTTCTGCGTACCTCACGGGCCAATCCGGGAAAAGAAATCAAGACGATGGATGACTTGAACGATCCGGTAAAGAACGCCCGGCTTCGCAATATTGTCGATGCCCTTGAATATCTCGAGATCGGTGCCCTTATCTCTATCGGGGGTGATGATACCCTGAAGACAGCCAATTTTCTCTGGCTTCTTGGTTTCCCCGTTATTCATATCCCCAAAACTATTGACAATGACTACTATGGCATTCCCTGGACCTTCGGTTACTGGACAGCTGTTGCCACGGCGCAGACAATTCTTCTGAATCTGAAGGCAGATGCTCAGGCAACGGATTCATTCTATATGGTTGAGCTTATGGGAAGAAAGGCTGGATGGATCACCTATGCCGCCGGCATTGCCTCTGAATGTATACTGATGATTTCTGCAGAAGACGTTAAGGATGATGTTGTTGATGTTGAAGATCTGGCGGACAAGATCAGTGATGTTATCATTCAGCGTGAAAACGAAAAGAACCCTTTCGGTGTTATTGCTGTTTCAGAGGGCCTGGTGGACAAGCTTCCTGATGAACTGAAGCCCCATGTGAAGGACAAGCATGGTAATGTCCTTTTTCGCGAGGCAAAGATTTCAGCCATACTTGCCGAAAAGGCACGAGAGCGTTATCGTGAGAAAACCGGTCTTGATGTAAAGATTACCCCGAAACAGGTGGGTTATGAAACCCGTTCGGGACAGCCTGCCGCCTTTGATGTTGTAATGGGAAGCATGCTTGGGTATGGTGCCGCCCGTTTCTGCCAGGAGGAAAAATTCGGCGTCATGGTTTCTGTTTCAGATAACTTTGACCTTAAGGCGGTTCCCTTTTCAGAGCTTATTGATCATGACACGATGTTGACAAAACTGCGTGATGTGCCCCGGGGAAGCGACCTCTTTTCTCTTAAAGAGAGCCTGTCTTTCGACAGGGTCTTTGATTGATGTACTTTTTACTTCCCCGCGCTGCGTGTAAAGGACCGGTGGTGCCGGTATGAAAGGGTTTTTTTCTATATCAGCGGCAGTTCTCCTGCTGCCGCTGCTTCTACTTCCTGCATGTAAAAAAGGGGAGAAAGGACGCCCGCAGGACCCGGCGGCAACACTGAAACGTCTCCAAAAAACCACATCTTTTGAAGAGATTACCGCCTGCTACAGTCCCGGCACTCTGCGTGTGCTGGAATCATTGCGTCAAAAGGGAAGCCTCTCTAAAGCACAGGCCCGTGCGGTCATGAAGATTCTCGACGAGAAAATTTCCTGGGAAGTTGTTTCTGAAAAAAAGAATAAAGAGAGGGCATCCCTTCTTCTTGTTTTTACCGCTCATCCCGTGGAAAACCGCATCGGCCAGAAAATGCCTGTTCAATTTAAAAAAATAGAAGGGCGATGGCGCATCGATATGGACACTCGATCTGGAAACGGACCTGCGTCTCATGGCGGATGCGCCGGGCCGGGCGGAGAGGGGAAATTATCTTGAAACACGCCTGAAAGTCTATCGCTGACTCAGTAGATACTGACGGCAAGGTTGAGTATTATTTCATCCATCAGTTCTGCTGCGTCTTCTTCGTCGGGGAACTTTTTAAGAAAGTCGCAGCAGAGCATAAAGGCAATATAGAGGGCTCCTGTCTCGATATAGCAGTTGATCAGGTTGTAGTAGGTTTCTTCGATTTCATCATCAATATCAAGGGATTTTTGGTAATAATAGATGGCTCTGTCATAGTCCTCGGTTTCCCAGTAAACGCCGGCAAGGTTGGCGCAGGTGATGGCGTCATCAGCGTGGATGCGCGCGGCACGTTTGAGGACCTGTTTTGATTCATTGAATTTGCCCAGCTCGCAGAGTGCTATACCAAGACCGTTGAGTATTTCTGCGTCATTGTTGTCGAGGGAGGCTCCCATGCAGAAGAGCCGGTAGGCCTGCTGGTAATCACCGCTTTCTACATATTCGTAACCGCGGTCGATCAGTTTGAACTGGTCATCCCTTAATTCTGTGAACTCATCCCTTTCGGGAATGCGCTCTTTAAAAGGAATATCCCTGAGTGTGTTTCGCGGATTATCGTTCATATACTAATACTTGTTTCAATATGTCACATCTTCCGCCTTACCTCGTAAAAAAGCAAGATTTTTCTTTATATTCCAGGGCATTTTTTTACCGTGGCACGGTGACCACGGAACAGAGCTCTCCTGTGTCACTTGAGCCTGAGTTTTTATTGTGAAGATCAAAGGTCCATTCCCCGTCAACGATGTACTGGTATCGGTATTTTCCCGGGGGAAGTTCCTTTGTCAGGTGCCAGATTCCCCGTTTCCCACGCCTGAGGATATCATTTTCCGGGTTCCAGTTGTTGAAGTCGCCAGCAATGGCAATCATCCGCGCTTCGGGACGGTAGAGACGAAATTCAACACGACCGTCAGCGAGGATTTTGAAAGTAACCTTCTGATTTTTGATGCCGCCGGGAAATTCCGCCAGGGAAACATAGGAACCGGCATTATCGTCACGCCTGAAGGGATTGGAGGGGTCGGTAATCCATGTACCGTCAACAATGTATTTATAGGTCATCTCTGAGGCCCGGTCGGGTGAGGGGGCAAAGTAATACCAGATGCCGTAGGAGCTGCGGCGCATGGCCTGCGGTTTCCATGCGGTAAAGCTGCCGGCAATCGATACCTGCCGGGCATTACGGTTTCTGCAGGTAAAGAGGAGCCCTCTTTCTATCGTTTTTTTACCCGTTGAGAGGTGGTCAATGTTTACCATTTTTACCCTGCGGGGAGCGGAGGCATGTGTAAGGTTTTTCAGGTTATAGTAATATGTTGTCTTATCCTTCATGGAGGGGCGGGCTGTTATGTCTCCCCCGGCGAGGAGAATCAGCGCGGCAATTGTCATCCTGAAACAGTTTTTCATATACTTTTCCTGTCGCTGCCTTTATGGGGCGGCGGGGTATTCTTTTGTCCGGGAAGGGGAATATCCTTTTTTCATTTAAGAAAGAAGGTCTCCCTTTTTCTCCCGTCCCTTTTGTAAAATCAGGAGTTTTGTGATAATTTTAATATTACCCCTAATTTTTAAGGGCAGTCATAGTAATTATGTCGATAATTGTAGAGAAAATATTAAGCAGTAGAATGAAATTTTCTTTGACAGATGCTTTAATTTCGTATTATGTCTCTTTATAATTGGGTGAGGTGCATCCCTGCGCTTCACCACACCGGTGTACAGGTAGAACGGGATGGGAGAAAGCGAACAGAAAGACCAGATTACATACACCCCTGAAGAACTGGAAGAAATTGACCGCATTGTCGATGTGGTGTCAAATTCCATGTATTCACGTCCCCTGGGGGCTCCTGCCGCTGTTGCTGAACCCGTCGTTGAAGAAGAACCCGCTCTGGCAGAAGAGGCCGTCTCTGAAGAGGAACTGCCGGAAATCAATATTGGTGAACCTGAAGATCTTGATCTTCCCGCCGGTGACCTTGAGGGCATCGAA
This sequence comes from uncultured Leptospirales bacterium, assembly GCA_964534225.1. Lineage (GTDB taxonomy): Bacteria > Spirochaetota > UBA4802 > UBA4802 > UBA5550 > CAZHNW01. The sequence continues at coordinate 38,841 of CAZHNW010000001.1, forward strand.
GAACCAGGTGAGGTGGAAGAAGTTGAACCGATTCCGGGTGGGATGGAAGATGTCGCTGCAGGGGAGGAACTTCCCCTTGATGACCTGATGTCCGCTGCCGGGGAGGTTTCAGAGGCCCCGTCTGAAGATGACTTCGCGGAAATACCCGTTGAAGACCTGACAGAGGTGAGTGATTCTGAAATCGAAGATATTTCTGATCTTATCGAAGAGGTCGATGGGGGGGAAGTTGAAGGCGGTCTCGAAACTATTGAGGACATCTCTGAAGTTGAGGAACCCCCCGGAGAAGAGGCACCGGGTGAAGACTTCGGTGATCTCGAAGACCTGACGGGAGATCTCGGTGAAGTTTCAGAGGAAGTTGATACCGGCCTGGAGGATATCGATTTTGCTGGAGATTTCGCCGGTGAGGAAGAGGCCGGAGAGGTCTCCACGCCATCGGAGGAGCCCCTTTCCGCCCTGGATGAACTGGATGCCCTGACCACGGGAGAACCCGAATCTCTGGATGAGCAGGAACTGGCGGACACTGAATTTGTTGATGGTGATTTTTCCGCCCCGGTAGAGGAAACAGCCGCCCTTGAAACACCTGAAGAAGAAGGCGTACCTGAAATTGATCTTGATGACCTGGCGGCACCTGCCGAAACAGTGGAGTCGGCAGATGAGGGGGGCGTCAGCCTTGAGCAGGGTATTGAGTCTGATATCCCTGATCTTTCTGATATTTCTTTCGAAGATGGTGAAGATATCCAGGAAGCGACAGATTCTGATATTCCCGATATCAGTCTCGATGATATCGGGAATGAAGAAGGTGCACCACCTGAAGAGGGAGCCGCCCCTGCTGACCTTTCTGATGAGGATATTCCTGACCTGGGTGACCTTGCCGGCGAATCTGAAACCGGTTCAGCAATCGATGAGATTGAAGATATCCAGATAGAGCCCATCGACGAGATTGGAGAACCTGTTGCGTTAGAACCGGAGGCAGGGACCGATGACCTTGCCATAGAACCCCTCGAAGAAGAAGTCGCGGGAGAGGGCGCTTCTGTCTCGGAACCTGATGAAGGTCTTGAACTTTCTGACCGCGAACTGAAGAAACTCAAGAAAGCCCTTATTCTCCTTCACCCGAACCTGCGCTCTGCAATAAAGAACATTATTGTTAATGACAGGCTTGATGCCGGTGATACCCGTCTTCTCATCGACAGGGTGAGCAGCGGTCGTCCTGAGCATGAAGTTGCCGCTTTCATTGAAAAAAAACTTGGCATGGTGGTAGACCTGAGCGATGAAGCTGCATCAGAGGGAAGAAGGGTTCTTCATGCCAGGCCTGAGTACACCCGCGAGGGCAGGGAAAGGCAGAAGAGACTTCTCAAGCTGACGAGAATTTTTGGTATCGCCGCTGCTGCTGCCTGCGTGGTAACACTTCTCAGTTACCAGTATATCTACAAGCCCATAATGGCGGAAAAAAAGATTCATGAAGGTGTTGCCCTGATTCTTGCTCCCGGCGATTACATAAAAAAACCAAAGGATTACAAAAAGGCTGAAAATCTTGCCGATGAGGTGGAAGAAAATTACGCCAGTAACTATATTTATGGATTCAACGCCTATGGCGATGCCTATTTCAGGCAGAAGGAGTACCGCCGTTCATACAACAAGTATAACAGGGCCTATGGACTCGAGCCGGGCAACATTGAAACTCTTAACAGTCTGGGGCGCTTCTATTCTCGTGTTCCCAGGGAGTTTTATCGTTCCGTAAAGCAGGATACAGGGAAGATTTATTTCAAGAAGAGAAAGGGACAGGCCCGCATTAAGAACCAGCTTGACCTGGCCATCGAGTTTTTCAGGCGTACCCTTCTCAGAAAACCGAATAATATCACCGCCCTTGTGGGCATCGGGAACGCCTATTTTTACCAGGGCCAGTACCTGAAGGCAAAGAAATATTATCAGGATATTATCAAGGTTGACCATAAGTCTCCTGTCGGGTGGGGGGGGCTTCTTAATCTCTACATCGAGCGTAACGCCTATGATCTTGTTGCCTCAACCCATGCGGAGATCAGACATCGTAAGATACTTCCTGATCTTGAATCACCCCTTTTGGCCAGGCTTGCCAACTATTACCTGGAGCATCGTAAGAGCGACAGTTTTAACGCGAGGGTTGATCATGGCGTCATGTCTCCCCGTCTCGCTGATATCGATGACAATACCTTTCCTGCTGTTGAATCGGTCCTGCGGGCACTGAACGAGCGTGATCCTTCCTATCCCCCGCTGCACCTTGTCTCAGCCAAGCTTTCCCGGGTGCGTAACAATTATAAGGTAATGAAGCGTCATCTGGACAGGGCATTAAAGGCGGAGCCTGATTATTTCGGGGCCCTTCACCTGATGGGGGCCTACTATTACGATATCAAACAGCCCGTGAAGGCATATGAATACCTGCGGCGCGCCATAGCCGCATCAGCACATCCCCCTGAATTTACCCGCGCCGAGTTTTATAAAGAGACTGAAAATATCGGTGAAACCTATACCCTGACGGGAAATATTTTTTATTACTTTTTTGACAGGGTAAAGAAGCGGTATGGAAACCTCGAGGATGAGCCTGTAGATAAAAACGCGGAAAAACTGGCAAACCTTTCCATTGCACGGGAGAAGTATGAGGCTGCCCTGCAGAAGGGTTACAAGTCATCTGAACTTCACTATAACCTGGGACGCATCTACTATCTCAACCGGCTTTACCGAAAGTCCCTGGATCAGTGGCTCAATCTTTACGATGATTTTGTCGATTCGCCTGAGCTGATGTTTGCCCTGGGAAACGCCTTTTATCATCTTGGCAACAGGGAGGCAGCCAAGGGTGAATACCTGAAACTTATAAATGTGTCCGAGTTCGAAGCAGAGAGAGAAGGTGCCGTGGTCAGGAGCAGCAGAAAAAATGTCAGGCTCTACCGGTCACTTTCTTCAGCCTATAATAATCTTGGCGCGGTTTATCAGCTCCAGAAGGATGAGTCACGCAGTTCTATAAGTTACTGGAAATCAATAGATTATGCCAAGCGTCTCGGTTACGAAAACGAGTTTGCCCGCGTCAACCTTGCCCGGGCCATAAACCGCAAGAAACCTCCTGAGCCGGTACTTGATGAGAATATACCTTACAGCATCAGGTACTACCGCGAGGACATGAGAAAACAGCCCTGAATTTTTCTCATATCATGACCTGCCAATTCTACATCTGTAGAATTGATCACTTCCTGTTTTTATCAATCTGAAAACATGCATAGCCCGTTTCGGCTTTTTTAGGTACATTGCAGGGATCAGGCAAACCTGGTCAAAAAAGAAATGGAGGCCTGTATGTATCAGTACCAGAAACCGGATAACCTCGTTTCCCTGTTCGAGGAAAGTGTTCAAAAACATGGGAAAAATCCCCTTTTCGGGATAAAGGATACAGAAAAAAAGATATACCGCTGGCTCACTTATGAAGAAATTTCTGTGAGGGTGGATAACCTTCGCAGCGGCCTTGCTTATGCAGGTGTCAGCAAGGGAGACAGGGTGGGTATTATTGCCAACAACAGGCCCGAATGGGCCATTGCCGCCTTTGCCACCTGGGGCAGGGGGGCATGTTTTGTTCCCATGTACGAGGCAGAACTGCCTGAAACATGGGAGTATATTATCAGGGACAGCGGCATGAAAGTACTTTTTGTCTCCAGCAGCTCTATTTATGAAAAGGTAAAAGACTTTCTTATAACAATGCCCGATATAGAGTATATTTTTATCATTGATGATGACAGCCCCCTGTCGATGATACAACTTGAGAAAAAAGGATCATTGAATAAAAAGCCTTCTATTCATCCAGGGGCCTATGATGTTGCGAGCCTTATTTATACCTCAGGCACAACGGGTTTCCCCAAGGGGGTTCTTCTCTCACATGGAAATATAACGAGCAATATTCATGACGGCATTAAGTCATATCCTGAACTGACAGTCAGCGAGGTCAGTATCTCAATACTTCCCTGGGCCCATACCTTTGGGCAGACTGTTGAACTGTTTTCCATGATAAAACTGGGCGCGGCTATCGGGTTCATTGAAAGTATGCGCACCATTCTTGAAGATATCAGTCTTCTTCGCCCCACGCTGCTGGTGGCGGTGCCGAAAGTTTTTAATACCATTTATAACGGGATACAGGAAAAGATGGCTCAAAGAAACAGGTTTTTTCGTGCCCTTTTTACTTTTTCCTGCCGCCTGGTGCACAGGAAATTTCTCAGTCATGGGAAAAGAAAATTTCTTCCTGTCACGAGCCTTTTTTCTCTGATTTTTGATGCCCTTATTTTTTCGAAGATCAGAAAACTTTTCGGGGGAAGGATCAAGGGCTGTATGACCGGCAGCGCCATTATGAACGTGGATATTTCAATTTTTTTCTTTTCCATCGGCATTCCCGTTTATGATTGTTACGGGATGACAGAAACATCCCCGGGGATAAGCATGAACAGGTCATATGATTACCGTATCGGCACTGCGGGAAAGCCCGTGGAGAATGTTCGGATAGTTATTGATTCTGAACGGGGTGATCCTGAAAAGGGCGATGGTGAAATTATTGTCTACGGTCCTAATGTCATGCAGGGGTACTACAACAGGCCCCTCGAGACGGCAAATGTGATGACCCATGACGGGGGATTTCGTACAGGGGACAGGGGACGGATCGATGAAGATGGCTTTCTGCATATTACGGGAAGGATAAAGGAACAGTTCAAACTCGACAATGGTAAGTATGTTTTTCCCTCATCCCTCGAAGAAGATGCACGCCTCAGTCCCTACATTGACAATATCATGATCTATGGAGAGGGAAAGCCTTACACTGTGGGCCTCCTGGTGCCGGATTTAACCGCACTGGAAAGTGGCGGTTTTGAGGCGCGCCCCGGGGAAGGTGAAGGCGTGGAGAGACTTCTTGCGAATGAACTTCTTTCCCGGCTGAAGTCAAGGTACGGCAGTTACGAGATTCCGAAAAAGATAGTCATTCTGAATGATTCATTCTCTGTTGAGGATGGTACCCTGACACAGACTTTAAAGCTGAAACGGGAAAATGTTATTCGGAGGTATCAGCGCGAAATTGACATGATGTATGACCCCCCTGCGGAAAGAGGCAGCCCCGTTATCTCTCTCCAGGTATAAATCCCCGGCCGGCGGGAAGGGCTGCTGACAGGCCCTACCCCTCCCGGCGGGAGACAATGGCATACTCAAAGCCGTCAACGAGAACATTAAAGGAAGCCACATTGATATTTTCTGAGAGGGAGTAGACCTTCCAGACATGTTCACCGTCGGTAAAAATGATAGTGACTTCAACATCGGTACTGGTTCCCCTGCGGGCATCCATGATGTTGGCACGGTAATCAATGAGTTTTACCTCGGCCACTTCGGGAAAGAGGGGGATCAATGCCTTTTTCAGGACCTTTGCCAGTGCGTCAACCGGACCGTTTCCCGTGGAGGCTTCGTGTATAGCCTTGCCGTTGGATTCAATCTGTACCGTTGCCTCCGGGTGAATACCGTTGTCAATGAGCCGGTATCCACCCATAATGGTAAAGGGAGGAATGTATTTTTTCAGGGTTCGCGCTATTGTCAGTTTTTTCGTGGCGTCTTCTATTTCATAGTTAAACATGGCGGAAAATCCTCCTGGTTTCCGGGAAGCGTGTCTTTTCCTGGATAAGCTCCCCCGGGTTGTGTCCCCATTTCCTGCTATTATTTCCCCGGCTCAGAGCCCCGGAGAAGGACACCCGTGCGGGCATCAAGTTCTTCGCTTTTTCCTGAATGATAATGCAGTATTACTCTCTCTTTTTTTATGGAATACTCCCGCAGGTCATCTGCAACGGTGTGATGCCATTTTGTTTTACCCTCGTCAGTGGTGATCCTGAGAAAATAGAAAATGTTATCAGGATCGGTAAAAATAGCATAGATGTCCCCGTTAAAGAGCTGTTGCAGGTAAGGGCGACCGGGAATATACCATACTGTTGAACCGCTGTCACGGTCAAGTGCAATCAGTTCACCGCTGACGTCATCCACCTCGCAGGCGGCATAGTACTTTTGCCCGTCTTCGATGATTGAAAGGATGTGGCCGATGGCGTCAATTTTTTTGACCCAGAGTTTTCTTCTTTCCGGCGACAAGCAGGTGAGCACACTTTTGTCCGGGTTAAAGGAGAGCCGGCGCCCCTCCATTTCAAAGGAATAGTCCACGGGCCCCTTCTCTTCTCAAAGAATATTACGCACCTTCATACTGCTGATAATCAGGTTTGCCGCTTCTTCTGTTGAGTAACGGGCATTGTTGATGATCAGGTCGAAGTTGGCGGGATCAGAAGGATCGAACTTGACATATTCTTTCATGAATTTTTCGCGTTCAGTTCCTTTTTTCTTGATCATTTTTTCCACGTTGTGGCGGTTTTCCCCTGTTAGTTTTATCATGCGATCGATTCTGTATTCCATGGGGGCAATGATGCGAACATGCATTCCACCGGGAAGATCCCGGGTGATGACATTTCCCGCCCTGCCGACAATGATAACATGACCGTTTACTACCAGGAGACGGATCGTCTCAACGAGTTTGCGGTAAACAGTAACCTGGGGAGGAAATTTACTGAAAGAGGTCTGAATCAGGTTCGTCATGGATTTGCGCGCATTTCCCGTCATGGTCTCGGTAAGGCTCTGGTTAAACCCCATGTCGTCCATGATTTTTTCAAGGAGCAGGCGGTCATATGCCGCCCAGATTTTTTCTCCACCCTTTGATTCGTTTATCTTTTCTGCTATTTTTTCCGCGATTTCATACCCCCCGGAACCATATTCCCGGGAAATGGTGATAAAGGGATGGGGCTTCTGGACTGTCTCCTCGTCAATTTTTTCTTTTCGCTGCTGCCACTGCCTGTACTGGGATGAGATATACTTTTCCATTGAATTATGCCACGGCATAGGTCTCTCCTTTATAAAGGTCTCAGCGAATAATGTCGCCTATCCTCTGCCCAACACGTACCCTTTTACCACCGATGTCATCGGCAAAGCGTATATAATTCTTCTGAAAGAGAAGAACTATTGTTGAGCCAAGGTGAAAAACGCCCAGTTCTTCACCTGCCCTGATTTCGGGTCTCTCTTCTCCACGGTAGAGTACTTCATTTCTGCGCCTGATGTTTTTATTGGTCACAACCGGGGCGTGGCTTATGGACATGCGTCCCACGTTCATGGCGCCGATTTTACAGACACCAACATGTCCCTTTTCAGTATCAATATAGCTAATGAGGCGTTCATTTTTTGAAAAAAGCCCACGCAGTCCCTGCACCATGAATTCCTGTACCGTGTAGAGTTTACCGGGGATATGAAAATAGCCGGTAATACTGCCGGTGACAGGGGAATGTATGCGGTGATAGTCTGCAGGCGAGAGGTAGAGTGTCATGAATGAACCGCATTCGAAAAGTTCAGCCTGTTTCGAGGGGACCAGGTCATGAAGAGAGTAATCGATCCCCTTTGCCTGGATGATGGTGGCACCTTCGATCTGTCCATACTGTTCGATCAGGGCATCCACCGGGGAGACCACTGCCGTGGGAGATGTGTCAATTTTATGAACACCTTCTTTTAGAGAACGGGTAAAAAAAGAGTTGAAGGTGCGAAATCCCCCGGGGGGTGTTTCGAACTCATCAGTATTGACATCATAGGACCGGCAGTATTTACTTATGATGGGCCGCAGTATCCACTGTGGAAAGGGGATGCGGGTGATGGTGCCGAAAATACGGGAAAAAAGGCTTTTCGGGATAATAATGAATAAAAATATAAGTAATTGATTTTTCATGTTTAATTGCTGTTTACCTTACTATAGTCTAACTTAAGGTTACGGTCAATTCTTGCCCTGTCAAGTAAATTTGAACACAGGGGTGGGGGGGAAGTTTCTCTTTTTTTGTTTGACACAGGCCCCCAAAGAGGGAGCATATAGCCATCAGTTAACAGGAGCCCCCTGCAGGGAGTATGCTGTACTGTTACTTCCCGAACCCTGAAGCGGGAATAGATTGAAAAATGATGAAAAAAACTGTTTTTATATTCATTCTGGTTCTTTTGGCGGCACCGGCAGTATCTGCCGCATCCTTTGGCCCCTGGCAGGGGCGTGTTGCCGTGGGAGACGGGATTATCATCAGGGGAAAACATCATCACCACCCTGGAAACAGTACACGCAGTGTCTACAACGGCTTTCAAGGCGGGGCCTGGATGCTGATTCGTTTTTTCCAGCGGGCCGTTTCTCCCCTTGACGGTCCCAACTGCCGTTTTAAACCTGTCTGTTCCGCTTATGGCAGAGAGGCGGTGGAAAAATACGGCGCCCTCGTGGGGGCCATAATGGCAGGGGAGCGCCTGCTTCGCTGCAATCCCTACAATCGCGGCGGTTATGATCCCGTACCCGAACCGGGCCGAAAAAAATAACGGTAACAATGACCACCCCTTGTCTCCGCATTATCCTGTTGTTTCTTGTTTTTCCCCTGGTCCTTTCAGCGGCCTCCGCGGGGCAGAAAAAGGCAGATTCCCGTTTCTCTTTTCTGCGATCTCTCTATGAACAAAAGCGTTACTTCGATTCTATCGGCGAGGCCTGGCGTCTCCGTCCCTGCCTCTCTGCAGGGGGGCGTGCCGAGATTGATTATTTTATTATGGGCAGTTATTACAAGGGAGAGCAGTACTTTTCTGTTATAAACCGGGTATCTTCTGCTGAAAAGCTTCCGGATATGCGCAGTTCCCTCCTCCTGGCATGGTCTTATATGCAGGTGGGCAGTACCAATGAGGCCTTTTCCCTGTTGGGCGAGGTCCCAAAGTAGCGTATAGATTTCGAGCCCCTTGCCCGGGACATCTTTTCCGCGCAGGTGAATGCCCTTGTCTCAATGGACAGGTATAAAGAGGCATGGGGGGAAGTTCAGGCCATGCGGCAGAAGAAGATTTTCAGCGGTGACATGAAGGCCCTTGAAAGAAAACTGGACCAGTACCGTCATTTTACCGGCCGCAGTCCCTGGCTTTCCGCGGTCATGTCGGGATTTGTCCCCGGTGCGGGTCAGCTCTACAGCGGAAGATACATGGACGCATTCCTGAGCATTGTCAGTGTCGCCGCCCCCCTGACGGGGGGAGTCTTTCTTCTGCGCAGCGGGAGAAAACAGCTGGCGGGGACTCTTTTCTTTTTCTCCGCCGTTTTTTACGGGGGAAACATCTACGGTGCATGGAACGCTGCAGAGTATCACAACGCGCGGGCGCGGCGGAAAATGCGCGCGGAAGTGGCGGGTCAACTTCCCCCCTATGACCCCATGGCCCATTTCACCCCAGAAAAGGTCATGCCCCCCGGGGGCAGACCGTGAAAAGACTTTTACTGGCAGTGATGATACTTATTCCTGTCGCAGCGGCGGCACAGGAAACAGGGGAAAAACAGCAGATCGACCTTGCCCGCAGCCTCTACCATGAGGGGGAATATTACCATGCCATTACCGAGACGATGCGCTATCGCCACCTCTATCCGCGGGGGCGTTTTTATGCCGCGGGCCTTCTCATCGAGGGGATGTCATATATGAAAGGGGGAAGTTATGACGCCGCCACCAGGGCCCTTTCCCGGTGCAGCGGTCTTTTCAGCAGAACCAGGGAGGGGGAAGAGGCCCTCTTCTACCTGGGATACATGCGGCTGAGGGCGGGGTCTCCCCTCTATGCCCTGCGCAGTTTCAACCAGTACCTTCTGCGTTACGAGGACGCGCGTTTTACTGAAAAGGTCCATTACTATCGTGTCTACAATACCGCCCTCATGGGAGACATGGCCGGGGCGCGTCAGATGATCGGTCTTTATCGTAATCTCTACCCGAAGGGGGCCTACCGGGAGAATCTTCTCCAGGTGGACAGGGCGATCCTTGAGGAGGTGAACCGGCCCCGCAAGAGCATGCTTCTTGCCGTGACAGGGTCAATGATTCTTCCCGGTTTTGGCCATTTCTACACGGGAAATTACCGCACCGGTTTTCTTTCTCTCCTGGCCAATGCCACTTTTATCTCCCTGACCGTGATGGGTGTCATGAACGATAATCCCTACCAGTGGGGGCTTTTCGGTTTTATTGAGTTGCAATTTTATCTCTATTCATTGTATGGTGCCATGAGAGACGTCAATGAATATAACCGCTCGCGCCCTTTTTACCGGGGGCTGCGGTTGATGATGCAGCAGGAGTTTTGACGCATGGGAGACCCGGAACAGGATTATCCACTTGAAAATGGTGAAGAGGAAACCGCTGCCCTTTCCCCCGAACCGGAACAGCTCTTCGACTATGCCGCCCTTTTAAAGGATTATCCCGCCGAAGAGGCGGCAGAGATGATACTTGAATCGACCTACGGCGAAGTTGATCTCATGAAAAAGGACGCTGTGGACCGTTTTCTCGATTTTATCTATTTCAAGGTACAGACAGGGTACTGGGAAAATCCCCACGTGGCATATCCCACGAAAAAAATGAACGATCCAATCCTGGAGGAGCGCATCACCGAGGTTCTCAATAACCATCTCTACCCGGAGATCGTTTTGAAACTGCTCAAATTTTTTACCCGCAATATTCATGACCCTGACACGAATCTCTACGTGGCCAACCTGATAACCTCTGAAGCTATCATCAGGGCTATTTACGAAACATACCTTCTTTTTAAAAAAGACATTTTTATCCCCGATCCTGACCGGCGGAGCCTCAATGTCAAGAGGATCCAGCAGTTCTCCCCCCGGTCAGACAACAGGCAGTCATCACCCCTTGATGCGGCGGCGCGGTTAAAGTATATTCTCGAGTTTATCTATGAAAAGATGAAACCGGACCATCTTTTTACAATGGAAGACCTGAAGATGTCTTCACCGGTAGAATAGGTACGTTTTACCGGCTTTTTACTGTTTCAGGCATTGGGGGGTATGCGCTCGATGATGTCTTCGCTGTTTCTGCTTATTTCTTTTACGTTTATTATGCGGTAGCGGCCGGTATGGGTAAAGCCCGTGACATTATTAAAGGGTGCTGATGTTGCCTGGATGAGCCAGTGCATGATATCCCTGAGGTCATTGGGAGAAGAGTTGACTTCTGTGTACCGGTAGGCGATATCATACCGGGCCAGTTCACGGCGGATATCACGAAATTTCGGCGAGTCCGGTTCCATGAGGTTTTTTATACCGCTGCGCAGCCCCTCGCGCCAGCACTCAAGAAACATGAGGGTGCGAAAGGCCCCGTTTTCGATACTGATGATTTCAACAATGCCGGGAAGTTCAGGCAGAAAGCGGGAGGCGCTGAATCGGTCATAGGCCTTGACGGGAGACCAGGCCAGGGTATAGTAGACTTCCTGCCCGTGTACTCTCTTTTTCATTTTTCAATTTCACTCCTTTCGCTGTTTAATTTATCAATAAGCTGTGTCAGTATCTCGAGAAGAGCCTCGCCTCTTTTGATAACCATCAGTTCCCTGAAAAGGCGGTAACGCCGGGGGAAATCCATGACGAAGTAATTACTGACGAAATCAGTCAGCTGGTGCATGTTGACTATGTAGTTAAGAAGGACGATCAGTTTGTCTGATTCTTCAACGTTGATGAGAAATATCAGTTCCTGTGCCTTTTTTCGCACCTCTTCCCAGAGGGGGAGAGACAGGGAGACCTCTTCTTCATCGATGGGGGTAAAGGCGGCCTTTTTCAGACGCCGGGTTTTTTTTATGCGGACACGGGACAGGCCCTTGAGTTCAAGGTAGACCTGTGTCTCTTTTTTTTCAAGGGCAACTATTTCCGCCACGGTGGCGAGTCTTCCCCGCGGGAAGATCATTGTCAGCACATGGGGGAGGGGACAGGTAATGATGGAATCTCCCTCTTTCAGATTATCTGTGAGTTCAGATGAGGGAACCCCCACCTTCATTGTACAGTAGGGGAAAATCACCTTTTTTGTCAGGTAGAATACCGGGAACATTGTCTCATTCATTGTAAAGGGTGTTTTCCTTCTGTATTTGCATTTTCCTGCCGGAGAGGAAGTAATATTTCGTCACTACTTAAAAAAAGATTGTAATATTTGTCAATATGTATATACTGTTGTCTCCCGGGTATCTAAGTGGTGTCTCATGATACCTGAAAATGGTTAATACCTGAACAACAGGGAGCTGTATATGGAAGAAAAGAGGCTGTATAAAAGGATCAGGAAAACGATCAAGTGTGAAGTTCATTCTGACGGCCTGACCTTCAGCAGTACCATTGATGTCAGCAATGGAGGAATATTTATTTCCACACCTGAACCCCTGCTTGCAGACTCTGAAATTGAACTCGTCCTTTATCTGCCTGGAGAGGATCCCATGGAACTGAAGGCCCGTGTTAAGTGGGCCCGCGACAGTGACAGTGAAAATGAGCGGGCCGGAATGGGGGTTCAGTTTTTGAACATCAGCCAGGAGCAGCAGTCTCTTATTGACGCTTTTGCCGGATACTGATTTACCGCAGCGGCCTATATGGTCTTTATTTTGCCCGTTTTAGCGATGGCTTTCACCATAACGTATCCAAAGGTGGTAAGTGATTCTCCCATGGTGAGATAGATACGTTTGATGATGAAGGCAGCGGCAAATTTTCGCAGTTCATGGCTGCGGATTATTTTGAAAAGTGATTGAAATTCTATTTCATAGTAACGGCTAAAGAGAATGGTCATGAAATCCTCAATGGCATTTTTTTTCTCCTCGGAATAGAATTTGCTGAAAGATTCGCGCCCCCTTTCAAAGAGAAAGGACTCGGTCATACCTTTTATTGTAAAGTCAGAGAAAATCAGGAAGTTGCAGGCCCCCGCAATGGCTGTATCGTTTACCGCACTTTTTAATGCCGCCGGGGTACTGGTAAATATATCAAAAAGCCGTTTCATGTTTTCTCTTATCTCTTCACTGTCTGTTCCTTCCGCTTCTGCCTGTTTTTCCTCGCTAAAGACCTGCCGGATAATCGTGTCGATTTTTCCTCCGTATTGTTTTCCAAATGGTGTGGTCATGAGCCTGTCATTGAAGGCACGTGACTGCTGGTCTGCCTGTGATAGAGGAGGTGATTTTTTTACGCTGCTGTCGATGTCGATTTGTTCATTTTTGTTTTTTTTATCCAGAATCAGTTTTCCAAAATCGCTGAGCAGTTTTTGAATGTTGCGGTTTATTTCAGGAAGTGATTTTCTTGTTTCGCGGGTTATAATAAGTCTGCTGCGTTTTTCCGCGTCGTCTTCGTTGAAAAAGAATTTCATGTATGTGCGGTCATTCCACCAGTCAGAACGGTTAACGAGGGTTACATAGGCATCATGGAGGGAAGCGGCAATATAACCGTGCTGCGCCTTTGAACTGAGGGAGACTTCGCTGTTGCTGAGATCAATATAGGTTTTAACATGGCCCCTCAGTTCGTTTACCGACATGGCCTGGGTGGTGTTGGTCTTACCCATGTTCATGTTATACTGCTGGGTCTGGTGGGTCAGACGGTTTTCGAGAATATTTCGTATGCTTATGTAGGATGAAATGTTTTCAGGGTTGTTGGTATCAGAGAAGATGTTGGAAATATACTCGTTTTCAAGGTCGCGGGTACCTTTCTGGGCAATGAGGCTGATGCGGGTCAGTGCGCTGGTGTTGAGCAGAAGGTCAATGATCATACCGGACTGGGACCTGTTGAGACTGAAATTGAAGTTAATGATCTGGGAAAGTTTTCCTTCTGTCACTATTTCTGCGTAGTCAGTGAGTTTGTTGATTATTTTTTGCAGATCTGCCTGGTCAAGAAAATCTGAAATTTTCTTCAGGTCTGAATTGACACTTTCTTCAATAACTATTTCATCGTCCATATTTATGTAGACCTCTTTCTCTTTTCATGTTACAGTTTATTCATGAAGTTGCTCCATGTAAATAAAAAAACTGCCCTTCACTGCTGTCCCGGGAAGCATGGGACATGCCTGGAAATCAGACACCGGTTAGCAGTAGAAATATCCCATAGATGATTCCGGTGTTGATGGATGCGAGATCATCGGTTCCGGCTGGCAGGGGCGCGGGGAATTTTATTGACGGAGTTCTTTTTAGATAGTAAAAAATTAACCATGCCATAATGATAAAGGCGGGAAAAGAGACATGCATAAGTGTCAAATACCTTCAAAAATACTTATTGTTGAAGATGACAGTACAACGAGAAATCTTCTGGAGAAGATGCTTCGAGATTGCGGTCATATCATTGCAGCTTCAGTGGAAAGCGGCGAACAGGCAATTGCCGCTGCAGGGGAAAAGTCTGTTGAACTGGTTCTTATGGATATCGGCCTTAAGGGGAGGATTGACGGAATCGAGGCTTCCACACGAATAAGGAAAGAACATGATATGCCTGTCGTCTATATAACCGGTGGTATTGACGATAATGATTTTGAGAGACTCAAGGATACGGTCCCCCATGGTTTTCTAATAAAGCCCCTTGATTACAATATGCTTATAAGTACGGTTGATCTCGCCCTTCATCGTTTTTCAATGGAGAAAAAATTACAGGAGAGTGAAGAGAGAAATACAGATATTGTTGCCGCCATCCCGGATACACTGTTCTACGTTGACCGCAATGGCCGGTTTTTTGACGAAGAGGAAAGAAAAAACGCCGGAGGGCTCTGGCCGGACAAGGTAGCGCGAAAAGCACTCTCTTTGATCCAGCAGGTTGACAACAGGGGCGGTTTAAAAAGTTTCGAGTACGCCATCAGACGTGAAGGAAAAATTGTTTATATCGAGGCGCGTATTATTGCATCAGGCAGAGACAGGTTCCTGGTGGTTATCAGGGATATCAGTGAACGCAGGGCAGTAGAGCAGGAACTGCGGGATTACCGGGAGAACCTCGAAAAGAAGGTGGAAAAGAGAACAGCTGAATTGAGTGCCATCAACAGGAAGTTGACAGAGGAGATTTCCCGCAGAAAGGAGATGGAAGAGGAGTTGATTGTCATCAGCCGTGCCATGGAACAGTCTCCCTACCTTGGTGTAATACTCACCCCCGACGGGAAAATTGATGTGGTAAATAAAAAATGCCAGGAGATGACAGGTTACAGCCTTGAAGAGCTGAAAGGGCTCTACGTGGGTGAGCCTGGGAACCCCCTGATTCCTGAGCCTGAATTCTGGCAGAAGATGAAAGATACTGAATTCTGGAAAGGAGAGACCTACTGTGTTTCAAAAGAGGGGAAAATTATCTATGGTAACGCTGCTGTTTCAAGAATTTTTGCAGAAGACGGGTCTCTTCTTCGCTATGTGGTTATCGCCGAGGATATAACTGAGAAGAATCATCAAAGAGATGACCGCACTGGCATCCCCCCACCACAATCCCCAATTCTCCCCAATACTCTCCCTACTCCATACACCCTTAAGGCCCGCAAC
>CAZHNW010000001.1:54174-112109 GCA_964534225.1 uncultured Leptospirales bacterium
GTTATTGATCAGAGCAGTATCGATGAAGTCGATGTTGAAATGGACTGGCGGGAGTGGCAGGATAAGATGATGAACCGGAATATTACCCGTACCGACAAGTCCCTTTTCCGTAATATCAATAACAGTTTTACCCAGGGTGCCGGTTTTGGTGCCCTTATTTCACTTCTTGAAATGATGGAATCAACGGCGGAGAAGTCGGATGGCAGGTACTGTGTGGACAGTGCCGTTTTTGACCTGGTACAGAAAAATGTCACCATCGCCCAGACGGCCTTTAAGACCTTCTCCAATATCGACTGGATTATTACCAATGATTTTGATCTCAGCTCTGTGACCTTTCAGGATTTTCATACCCTTTGTCGTATTGTTATGGGCGAGGTTGAAAGATACTGTGCTTTGAAAGACCAGCGTCTTATTATCAATGCCCTGCCCGGGGAGTACGGCAGCCTCAAGTTGAACTTGAACCGTGAGTTTATGAGAAAGGCCCTTTATGAGGTGCTTCTCAACGCACTGAAATTTTCACGCCGGGGTACCTGGATAACTCTGCTCACCTCTGTAAGCGGTAAAAATATCAACCTGTCGGTTATCAATGATCCGGAAAAGGGTGAGGAGGGTATCGTGGGGATTCCCCCGGAGTATGAAAGGGTGATATTCGAGCCGTTTTTTCGGCTTTCAAAGCTTGTGTTTGAACAGTATCACAGCCTTGATTTCGGCCTCGGCCTGACCCTGGTGGAAAAGGTCGTGAGCAAACATGGCGGGGAGGTCTTTGCAAAGAATATTCTCGATCATTCTGACTTTAAACGGGAGCCTCTTACCAAGGTGAATCTTTCAATCAGCCTGCCCCGCGCCCTTGATGACCGAAATGCTTGACAGCAGGGGTGCAAAAAAATAAACTTCGATAATAATTTTATGATTATGGGGGAAGTATGCCGTACATAAACGTGAAGGTGGCGGGAACATTGAATGTTGACCAGAAAAGAGAACTTGCAAAAAAGTTTACCGCGGCCCTTGAAGAGGTGGCGGGCAAAAAACCTTCGTCGACATATATTGTTTTCGAAGAGATCCCGCGGGAAGACTGGGCTGTGGGAGGGACTCTCCTTGGTGACAGGTAGAAGAAGGTATGCCTGAAATAACCATCCAGGAGATTATTGATAGAAAACTTCCCTTCTGTGAGAGATGCAGGGAAGTACTTGAAAGCAATGGCGGCAGCGTCATAGTATCAGCCTCTGATTTTCATGAATCGGTTAAACCCGTAATGTGGAAGCACAGCGAGCTCGATGTCTACCACGCCTGGGTCCTGGTGGGAGAGCGCCATGTGTTTCTCTGTGGTACTGATGAATTTGATGAAATTTCCCTGAAGCGCCTCAGGCCCCTGAAACGCGAGGAGATCGATACGTGGAATGTTTACATTCATGGCGCCATGTATACCGTCGTTGAGGGAGATGACAATAACTACGAGATCCTCAATGAGGAAGGAACCATTGTCAAAAATGAAGAAATCGAGGCGCGTATTTTCAATCACATGATGCACATACGCACTGAGTAATGAATTCAAAGAGAACTGTAACAGCAGCCCTTGCGCTCATTCTGTTTTTTTCCTTTTGCGGTTACAGCAGCGCCGCAACTGACATTAGGGAACGTCATTACAAATGCACAGAACGATGTAAGGAGCGCAACTGGCGGTGCAGGAGAAGGGCCGCAGTGCGGAAGGGTGGCGAAAAGAGAAAGAGTGAAGGTATCTGCCAGTCTTTTTTTATTCACTGTATGAAACGGTGTGACACGGTTTATGGAAGATAAATGATTTTGACATTGAATGAAATAGAAAAGCACTACCGCATTGCGGGTGCGCGGACTCCTGTTCTTCGGGGCGTTTCCCTTGATATTGATGAGGGTGAGACAGTTTCCATTACAGGAAAATCAGGTTGCGGGAAAACAACACTTCTCAACGTGATTGCCGGCATTACATCCCATGAGAGGGGGACCATTTATTTTCACGATAAAAAGATTTCCAACCGCTGGGATATCGCCGCGGCACGGCGAAGAAACCGTGAGATAGGATTTATTTTTCAGACATTCATGCTCATGCCTCAGGAAAGTGTCGAGAGAAATGTCTTTCTTCCCGCGCGAATTCGCGGAAGGATGAACCGGGAGGTGAAGGATTATGCCCATGAGATTATGGGGCGCCTGAGGATATACAAGTACCGCAATACCGCTGCGGGGCGGCTTTCCGGCGGGCAAAAACAGAGGGTCGCCATTGCCAGGGCACTGGTAAACCGGCCAACCCTGATACTCGCTGATGAACCGACAGCCAATCTTGACCGTTCAACTTCTCATGAGATTTTCGACATCATCAATGATATCAGGAGCGAGGGTACGGCTGTCCTGATTATTACCCACAAGGACTACATGCATGAAAGGTCATCACGTGTCTATGCCATGGAAGAGGGGATACTGAAAGCCCTATGATACAGCGTCTTTTTATAATTTTACGAGAATCTCTCAGTGCCCCCTTTCTCAGTTTTATCGTGGTTCTCGCTATAGCCGCATCTGTTACCATTGCCGGCCTCTTTCATATTACAGGAGAGAATTTTAATCAGTACATTAACAAACGTTTTGCCTCATCTATTCCCCCTAATACCATAAAGGTCTCGCCCCGAGAGGGGAAGAGGGTCCTTTTTTTTACCATGAAAGACAGCTCTGTAAAAAGGCTCGACAACAGGGCCCTGAGACAAATGCGAAGACTCAGGGGGGTAAGGGACATTGTCCCCTTTATGACACTGAAGATTCCCATGCAGGCCCGTATTTCCATGCTGGGGCTTCGGTATCGCAGTGACGTGATGAGTATTGGTGTCCCCCGGCGTTTTCTCGGGAAAGATATTCCCCGCAGGTTTCGCCGTACCTGGCGCATGCCGAAGGTTGAAGAGCCGGTGCCGGTTATACTTCCCCGCCCAATACTCTCGATTTATAATGAGGGGATGGCTGAAGCAAATGGCCTGCCGAAACTTTCTGAGGCGAGTGTCAGGGGGCTTTCCTTTGATCTTCTCTTTGGCAGGTCGTCCCTGAAGACCCTTGAAGATTTCAGCCGCACTACGGCAGTGATAGCGGGCATGACTGATCGTATCAACAACCTTGCCATTATTGTTCCTTTTCGAACGGCGCGGTATTACAACAAGAAATATATTTCAGGCTATCGCCCCGAGTATATGGCTCTTTTTGTGAAGGTCAGTGACCATGCTTCTCTTCTGCGGGTCAGCAGTACAATCAGAAAGATGGGGTTCAGGGTAGAAGTTGAAAAAGGCCTGAGCCGGCAGATACTTGATTTGAAAAAACGCGTGGGACGTGTCGTTGATACCCTGATGCTCCTTGTCATAATTATTTCCTCCGTAGCGGTGGCCTTTTCAACCATGATAGCTACCATGGACCGTCTCGATTATTACCGCATTATGCGGATCGTCGGGGCATCCCGGCCGTTTATTTCTCTTTCTATCATTTTTAAGTATATGGTTCTTGGCGCTGCAGGGACCTTTGCCGGTATCATGATTCTCAACGGTGCATTTGAACAGATCGCCGCGCTGGTACCGCGGGCATTTGCGGGGATAAAACCGGGATTTGATGAGGCGTTGATAAAAAAGATTTTTTTCTGGGGGACCATTCTCCCGGTTGTCTCAACAATCCCCGCCCTTTTCAGGCTCTACCTGCGGGCCCTCAACAGGGATTGAAAATTGGTTGTGGTAGTGTGGTAGTGCTTAGCAGGTTTGTTGTCGCTCTATCAGCCCTGTTAAAACAGGTGGTGCCTCTCAGGATACAGGTGTGAAAACCGCGAAGTTTTCTGCCCTGATCCATCCCTGTACAGTACCGGAAAGGCCAGGGAGCTTAACGTGGTTCTTGTCGTGATAGTGATTATTTCTATTTTCGTTTTTATTCTTTAGTCATCTGGCAGAAGGAAAGCATGAGCAATTATCTTCTCACACCGGAACATTTTGCCATCCTGGGGTACCGTCTTCTGGGCATGGTCAGAGAGAAGGGACGTGATTACCAGGGCATCCTCTGTCCCCTGAGGGGGGGATTTTTTCTTTCATATTTTATGGGCCGGCATCTTAATCTTCCCCTCTATTATCTTGAAATATTTTCATACAGTGGTAAAAAACAGCTGGAGTTTCAGATAGGCCTGAAACCGGATCTTGCTGCGGGGTCTTTTCTGCTCTGTGATGATATCTATGACAGCGGTAAAACCATCAGAAAGATTCATGATATTTATCCTTACGTGGATTTCGATACTGTCTGTCTCGTCTCCAGGAAGAATGAACCCGATATCATGATCGGAGAAATAGTGGCGGAAGACCGCTGGGTTGATTTTTTCTGGGAAGTCATGTAACCGAAAAGTGATTTTTTTTGGCAACAGGAAGAATATTATATATTTTCAGTAACTATTTTCTGAAGAGGTTATCCTATTCTCGTTTTTAAAAACTTAGTTTTTACACCTAAGGTATACCATGAAAAAGGCAGCTTTTCTGTTTTTATTTCTCCTTGTTCTTGTTGCGGGTATTGACCGGGTTCTTTCCCGTTCGGCACCAAAATCAAAGGCCCGTCCTCTGCAGGAAGATACCTGCTCCGGCAGGTATACGAAGATATCTTTTCTCAGTAATATTCACATCCCTACGGATGTGATGATTCATTCATTCCAGGGTAACGAAAAGACAGTCAAAGAGCTTTATGATATCGTTGATTACATAAACAGGAGTGAAGGCCTGAAAGATAGCCGGGGCTATGATCAGAGGATTTCTTTTACTGTATTTTTAGACCGAAAAGCAAACAACAGGGACTTTATGAAGGTCTTTTCTGGTCTGCAGATGATGAATAAGAAGGGTTTGAGAAAAACTCCCCTTACCATTCAATACACGGAAAGCCAGGATGCCGTATGGCTCCAGGACCATCTTGAGTTTGGTGTCATTACCCTGTCGAATAATAAAACGGCATATGCTGTCTGTGATGTTAATTATAACAGCCCCTTTAAAAGTATTGATATACCAGAATTGATATCCCGAAGGTACCGTATGGCTTTTTTGAAACTCAACGGCCAGGGGGTCGATTCATCCGATGCAGGTGATGCGGGGGGGAATATCGAAACAACCCCGGAAGGGAAGATATATGTAGGGAGCCGTATCACAGATGCCCTTTACAGGGACCTTAGAGCAAAAACAGGGCAGGATATTATCAAACTCCCTACTTCATGGCTTTTTGTTGGTCATATCGACGAGATTATCTTTTTCATGCCATCAGAGAGTGAATGCGGTTCGACCGCGGTCTATGCTGATCCCCTGGAGGCATTGAACCTGATTGTGAAAGGAAAGAGTTGGACTTCTCCTGAATTAAATGCGGTGAAAGAGTCATTTGTTTATTATCTGAAAGACCCTTCCCTTGAAAAGGATTATTACCAGATTGAGGATTTCGTGCTGACACGGCCTCTCAGGAAAACGGGAGATGCAGATGAAATGATTTATGGGAAGTACAGTGACTGGTTCGTCTCTAAAAATCTTCAGGCCTACCTGGAAATTCAAAAGGCGGTAGAGATTCTCAAGGGGACAATGAAGTGCCAGAGCAGGTTTGTTTCGCTGCCGGTTGTTTTCAGGGAACCATGGGGTGAGGTGTACTATGACTGTGAAGGGCTTTCAATGGTTAATCCTTTGACCAATGCACTGGTTTTACGTGACCATGTCATCATTCCCCGGGGGCACTTTAGCGAAATCGCTGTATCCCGTCTGAAATCTTCTTTAAAAAAGAATGTTCATCTTATCGATGCGAAATGGTATGAAGAAAACCACGGCTCTATTCACTGTGCCACCAATGTTATACGCAATTCACGGTTCAGGGTAAAGATGCAAACAAAGAAGGCCCTTATAAAACAGAATTCACCACGGCGAAGGGTGCGTATAAAGGTGAAACAGAAACTTGTTAGTATGAATACAGACAATTCCCTCAGGGCATGATTTTCCCGCTGCCGGGTAACTATATGGGGATTATATTTTTTATGCAGTACGCCCGGTTTCTTTAATATAACATTTTCTTCGAGAGCCCCCCCCTAAGTTCCCCACGAAAGTCAGCATGTCAGTATTCTACAGGTGTGAGTTCTCCTTTCAATACGAGCAGGCCGTTGAGAGCAAGGGCCTGCATTTCGTCTTCACCGGGATAGACATGTACCGGCGCCAGTGACGAGATTCGTTTTTTAAGTTTTGAAACAACCATGTCACTGTAGGCGATTCCGCCGGTGACGATTATGGCATCCACATCTCCCTCGAGTACCGTGTACATGGCGCCGATATCTTTCGCCACCTGGTAGATCATGGCGTTGTAGATAAGGGCCGCTTCATTGTCACCTTCTTCAATGCGCTGTTCCACTTCCTTTGCATCTCCTGTTCCCAGGTAGGCGATAAGACCCCCGCGGCCCACGAGCATTTTTTTGATTTCAGAGGCATCAAACTTCCCCGAAAAACAAAGCTTGAGAAGTTGTCCCGTAGGCAGTGTGCCGCTCCTTTCAGGGGAGAAGGGACCTTCTCCATCAAGGGCGTCATTAACATCAATGACACGGCCCTTTCGGTGGGCCCCTACGGATATGCCTCCTCCCAGGTGAGCGATGATGAGGTTCAGCTCTTCACAGGTTGTGCCTTCTTTGCGGGCATGACGGCGCGCCACCGCTTTCTGGTTGAGGGCATGAAAAATCGATTTGCGTTTGAATAGGGGATGGCCTGAAATGCGGGCAATATCTTCGAGTTCGTCAACCACGGGGGGATCGGCAATGAATGCACGTGCCCCCGGTATGGCCGCTGCAAGGTCATCAGCGATGAGTCCCCCCAGGTTGCTGGCATGCCCCGTTCTGGCAGCGCCTTCTACGAGATCGTTTTTCATTTTTTCATTTACGCCATAGGTCCCCGATGCGATGGGGCGCAGGGCGCCGCCGCGGCCGATGATAATGGCAATATCATTGAGTTCATATTCAGAATCTTTGATTTCTTTGACAATCAGGTCTTTGCGAAAATGGTACTGGCTGATAATGTCGGGAAAGTCTGAAAGTTCATGTGTGCTGTGCCTGATTGTTTTTTCCATGATGCATTCGGTCTCTTCGTAAAGGGCTATCTTTGTCGACGTGGAGCCGGGATTGATGGCAAGTATTGTTTCTTTTTTCACTGGTATTCTCCTTACTTTAGTCAAAATCGACACTTGCTGCGAGTTTGATGCTGTTGAGTTTTACTTCAACAGAATCGGTACGGGACATCAGGATGGCGGGAACACGTGCCCCCATGATCATGCCCGCGGGTCTCGCTTTGGCAAAGTAGACAAATGATTTGTAGAGAACATTTCCCGCCTCGAGATTCGGCGCCAGGAGAATATCCGCGTCGCCGGCAACTTCGCTTTCGATTCCCTTGTAGGCGGCAGATTCCTTTGAAACGGCATTGTCAAAGGACATGGGGCCTTCGATAATACAGTTGGGAATCTGACCACGCTGTGACATTTTTGACAGAAGCGCCGCGTCAATGGTGGGCTGCATTTTCTGGTTCACCAGTTCATATGCTCCCAGGGCGGCGATTTTTGGTTTTTCGATGCCGAGTTTGCGCATCAGGTAGACAGCGTTTTTTACAATGGAAATTTTGGCATCAAGGTCGGGGGCGATGTTAAAGGCCGCGTCAGTAAGGATAAAGACCTTGTGATAATAGGGAAGTTCAACGATTCCCGAGTGAGAAAGGGTGTCGCTTTTGCGCAGGCCGTACTTACGGCTCAGGATGGGGCGCAGAAATGATGAGGAGTCGACCAGCCCCTTCATGATGATGTCCCCCTCTCCGTCATGAACCATTTTGACCGCGGTTATGGCGGCTTTGACGGGTTCAGGTTCGTGGACGATTGTTATCCCCTCGAGATTGTAGCCTTCTTCTTCGGCGATTTTATGGATTTTTTCTTCATGGCCGACCAGTACGGGTCTGACGATCTCGTCTTTCGCGGCAAGCATAACAGACTCTATGACGTGATCATCCTCCGCGGCGGCAACAATGAGCCTTTTGTTCAGACCCTTGACTTTTCGTTTTTCAAAAACGTCGTTCAGTGTTTTATACATAATGATGCTCCTTCTCTTTTTCTCGGTAACCGGTTCTCAGGCATAGAGGGTTGCTGCCATCAGAATACTGTTGACCCTCGTCTCGGGTGAATCGAGCTGCGAGGTGAAAACAATGGGCACCGAAGTGCCGAGGGTGATGGAGGCAACCTTTGCCCGTGCAAAGAAGACAAAGGACTGGTAGAGCATGCCTGCTGTTTCAATATCCGGGGCAACCAGGATATCCGGATCGCCGGAGACATCATTAAAGATACCTTTATGTTCCGCGTGTTCCAGGGAAATGGCGTTGTCAAAGGCAAGGGGGCCCTCAACAATACAGTTTTTCAGCTGCCCGCGCTGGGACATTTTTGAAAGCATTGCCGCGTCCATGGTTGCCGGCATGGCCTCGTTGACCACTTCGATGGCGCCGAGAACGGCAACCTTTGGTTTTTCGATGCCGAGTACCCGCAGGAAAAAGACAGCATTGCTGATAATGGCTGCCTTCTCTTTCAGGTTTGGATTGATGTTGTAAACGAGGTCGGTGATACCGATAAGCTTGTGGTATCCTTCCAGTTCGCAGATGGCGAGGTGAGAAATGCGTTTGCTGCGCATGATACGTGACTGGTCAGCAGTGACGGCGCGGGTAATGACAGCGGCGCCGTGGTACCCTTCCTGGCCGTTCATTAGTATCTGGGCGCTTCCGTCATTGATGAGTTCAACGGCGTGGTGGCCAGACTGGTAATCGTCATCCTCGCAGATGATGGTAATGTCTGAGAGGTCATAGTTATGCTCTTCCGCGTAGGTGCGGATACGCGTTTCATTGCCGATCATGGTGACATCAACAATGTCGCGGTCCCGTGCGGTAAGTGCAGCCTGAAAGATGTTTTCATCTTTCATTGCGGCGACAGCAAGGGTCGCCTTCTTTTTTCTTTTTGAAAGTCGATCCTCAAGATCAGAGATTTTTGTCAGCATTGATCACTCCTCTGACTGGTGTATTTTTGTTTTACCCTGAATCTCTGAATGTTCTGGTTTGGGGGGAAGTTTTCACACACACAGGCTTCCCCACTATCAGGATTTTCCTGAGAATGAATTTTGGCAGGATACCCTGATTCTAACCATTTTTTATTTTTCTGACAGTTTGTTGGCGACTGAAATACTGTCAATAATATTATAACGATGTTATCCGGGGAAGTAAAAGAAAAATACTTTGAGAAGGTCCCGGGGGCCTGAATTTATAAAAAATGTGGCCCCCGTAATTTTTTTAGACTTTAGCGGTCAAAAGTGCGCAGTGCCTTTGTTTTCCCCTTTACGGTAATAAATGGGGCTCCCCCTTTGAGGGTAAGGGTAAAGGTGACGCCCAGGGGTTTGCAGACGCGTTTTACTTTAAATGGTTTTTTGGTGTAGTCACAGGTACCGTAACAGTTTTTTACAAAGCGGCACAGCCATGTTGTGGCTGTTTTTTGACTGCAGTAGCCGAGATTGATGTTGGGGCATGTTTCGTCTCCGCAGGGGACCCACTCGCTGATGATGGTCATGTCCCGGTTAAAAGAAAGGGCCGAACCGGGGAGAGTGCCTTCGCAGTCATACTGTTTTTTTTCAAGGCGGTGGAAGGCGTTTTTTCTGCCGAAATTTTTTATTTTTGATGGGGCATCGAAGGAGACTTCGGCAATGCAGGTGTCGCGGTAACGGGTCCCCCGGTAGACCGAGGCGATTTTCAGTTCAAGTTTGTCTGTTGTCAGCGCCCTCTTCAGGGTTACCTTTTGAAAGGCCCCGCTGTCTTTGAGCCGGCATGCTATGCCGTTGACGGAAAGGGACTTGATGCGGTTATTGGCGGCAAAGTATTTTTTTATTCCGAAACCATTTTTAATGTAGAAGCTGTGAATTCTTTTTTTGCCGTCAAGATGCAGGGTAATTGACTCGCCGATGCCGTCACCCTTTTTGCCTTCACACCATGAGCTGCCGGTGCCGTCCATCAGGTTATTGAAAGTGTAGGTCCTTTTTGACGGTTCAAGGGTCGAGGTGGCGCTGACCCTTATGACATGTGGCCCCTGGTGAGCCGCCGGTACTGAGGCGGTTATCATGAAAAGCCCCGCAGCCAGGGTAAGAGAGAAGGCAATAATTTTTTTCATGGCATGTCTCCTTTATTGATGTGTCAAAACGGGTAATTATATCGTGAAAGATTTTTCTGTCAAGTCTAACCATATTCTTTCGCTTAGTTGCTTTTAACTTCCCCCATGATTTCGTCAAAATCCCGGAGCACTGTCTCGTTTTTTTGAGTAAAAAAACGGTTAATGATCAACATGACCAGGACAGATGCGATAAAGCCCGGCACGATTTCATACATGACAGAACCGAGGCCGACTTCCTTCCATATAACAACAACAATGGTGCCCGTGAGCATGCCCGCCATGGCAGAAGGCCATCTGGTTTTTTTCGAGAAGAGGGAAAAGAGTACCAGGGGACCGAAGGCGGCGCCGAAACCACCCCAGGCATAGGCGACAAGGCCCAGTACCGTGCTTTCCGGGTCAAGGGCCATGACCAGTGCGAGAAGGGATATGATAATCACGCAGAAGCGTCCCGCCAGTACCAGTTCACGCTGGGAGGCGTTGCGGCGCAGAACCTTCAGGTAGAAATCTTCGGTAAGAACCGATGAGCTGACAAGGAGCTGTGAGTCAATGGTTGACATGATGGCAGAAAGAATCGCCGCCAGCATGATGCCCCCCATCCAGGGACTGAAGGTTTTTTCGATCATCATGATAAAGACCTTTTCATGGTCTCCACCTCCCAGGGAGGGGATCATCGCAATGGAAATGAGACCTACCACGACGGCGCCGGTAAGAGAAATTGCCACCCATATCATGGCAATGGTCATTGATTTTTTCAGTTCTCCCGGTTTTTTGATGCCCATGAATCGTGCAAGGATGTGGGGCTGCCCGAAGTAACCGAGGCCCCATGCCATGGTTGAAATGACCGCCGTGATGGTGAGACCTTTGCCGAAGAGGGAGATATCCTTTCCTGATGATGTGATGAGGGCGCTGATTTTTGCACTTCCCCCCAGGTCATGAAAGGCGATGGCGGGAACGATAATGATGGCAGTGACCATCAGTGCTCCCTGGATAAGGTCTGACCATGAGACAGCGAGAAATCCACCCAGAAAGGTATAAAAGATTATAACGGCACTTCCCGCAAGGACTGCCGTGCGGTAGCTGATGGGAAACATGGCCTCGAAAAGCTTGCCTGCCGCCACAAGCCCGCTTGACGCGTAGATGGTGAAAAAAACCAGGGTGATAAAGGCTGAAGAAATGCGCAGTGTTCCCGTGGGGTCATTAAAGCGGTATTCGAAAAAGGTGGAGAGTGTCAGTGCGTTATACCGTGCCGTGTAGAGCCGCAGTCTCTGTGAAACGAAATACCAGTTAAAAAATGTGCCGATGAAAAGGCCGATGGCAATCCATGTAGCAGAGGCCCCTTCCAGGTAGACGGCACCGGGAAGCCCCATGAGGAGCCAGCCGCTCATGTCACTCGCCTGGGCTGAAAAGGCAGTGACCCATTTACCCAGGCCCCGTCCTCCCAGGAGATAATCATCGATGCTGTCTGTTTTGCGGAAAAAGTAGATGCCCATGGCAGCGAGAAGGATGAAATAAAAGCCAAAGGTAATAAGGGCGGGAATTTTTATCATTTTTTCAAATCCTTTTTAAAAAAATTGCAACCATTACGTTGTTTTGATTATCTTTTTAAAATTAAGGGGGAGTCTATTATTTCTGTCAAAGAAAAAAATTACCGGAAAAGGCAGCTTTTTCTGTAAGTAGTTGACGTTTTTCTCCCCCTTTATTCATCCTATCATTAAAAAATATTTTCAGCAGATATTTCTGTACTTTGCAAAAATTCGGACAGGGGTACGTGTCATGGCAGGACAATTCTTAGGACGTTTTATCAGCTGGTCTCTTCTCCTGGTGATCAGCGTTACTTCGATTTTTTTCTTTATTGTAAATTTTACTGTATGGTTCCTGACAGTTCTTTTTGACAGGCGTCTTGTAATTCTCCAGCAGCTTACCTGTTTCTGGGGTTCATTTTATACTTATATCATGCCCACATGGCGTATAAAGGTTGAGGGGAGAAAGAACATTCGCCGCGGCGCCTGTTATATGATCGTGTGCAACCATCAGTCACAGCTGGATATCCTGGTTAATTTCAGACTCTATGCCCATTTCAAGTTTGTCTCCAAGGCGGAAATATTCAAGGTGCCCCTTATCGGGTGGAACATGTACCTGAACCGCTATATTCGCCTGGTGCGTGGTGACAGGGGGCAGGTTGACCAGATGATGCGAGACGCAGAGAGGGCCCTGGCAGGGGGAAGTTCAGTCTTTTTCTTCCCCGAAGGGACGCGCTCTAAAGACGGTAATATTAAAGATTTTAAGCCCGGTGCTTTTATCCTTGCAAAAAAGAAAGAAGTCCCTATACTGCCTGTAGTACTGAACGGTACCAGTGACGCTCTCCCGAAATACAGTATGAAAACCGCGGGTGTTCACCGCATCAGGGTCAGGGTTCTTCCTGAAATTCCCTATGAAAAATTCAGAGACCTCTCCCTGGATGAAACTGTTCGGCTTGTCCGTGATACCATGATTGATGGACTGTCGTCGCTGAAAAATGATATGCAGGAAGGGCAGGTATGACGGCAAAGGTCTTTTTTTTCCCGGTGGAAGATAACGAAGCCGATGAGAAAATCGCGGCACAGCTCAAGGACTTTATCATATCAGAAAATTTTCTCTCATCTACCGAAGAGAGAGACCTTGTTGCCATTAAGACACATTTTGGTGAAACCAGTAAATCAGGGTATCCCCGTCCTGAAATTGTCAAGGCCCTGGGGGAAGTTATCTATCACTACAAGGGACTGCCCTTTCTTACGGAGACATCATGTCTCTACAAGGGAAACCGTAATAACGCGGTTGAACATATGATGCTTGCTCACCGTCACGGTTTTGGTACGGAGAATACCAATCTTCCCCTTATCATGGCGGACGGTATCATGGGCGACGAGGAGATCGAGGTCCCCGTAAAGGGACAACTCTACAGCGATGTAAAGATCGCGGCCCTTGTTGAAAGACTCCAGGGAATGGTACTGCTTACCCATTTTACCGGCCATATCGCCAGCGGGTTCGGCGCCGCGCTGAAAAATCTCGGCATGGGCCTTTCAAGCCGCCGGGGTAAACTTCATCAGCATTCTACGGCACAGCCGACGATCGCCCCTGAAAAGTGTACCCGTTGCGGTGTTTGTCTCAAGTGGTGTCCCGCCGATGCCATCTCCATGACAGAGGAGAGCGCCCTTATCAGCGAAGATAAATGTATCGGCTGCGGTGAGTGTCTTGCCGTGTGCCGTTTCGATGCCGTGGGGTATAACTGGGCGGTGACCTACAAAGACCTGCAGAAAAAGATTGTGGAACACGCCCTTGGCGTGGTAAACGCCTGCCCAGGGAAAATTCTCTGCGTGACCCTGCTGACCCGCATATCAAAGGACTGTGACTGTTTACCCTCATACGAAAAAATAACCCCTGACATCGGTGTTCTCATTTCAGAAGATCCTGTTGCCATAGATGCGGCAGCACTTGATCTGGTTGAAAAAGAGAGCGGCCGCGAACTGAATTCCATGGCCTATGATATTCCCTATCGTGTTCAGATCGACCATGCCCGCGCTATTGGTTTTGGTTCGCCGGATTATGAACTGGTGACTGTCTGACTCTTGTTTGCGGCTCCGATACATTTTCGCTTTCGCTGCTTTTTAAATTCCTCAAACATATACATGTATGTGTAAATTAATCCAATAAAGATATTATTTACCCTGAAAATGATTGAAATATTGTATACATTTATTACATTGTATATATCTTATACAAGAGGTTATCTTTATGGAAAGTTCAACTATTTCAGCAAGAATCAATACAAAAACACTTAAACAACTGGAAAAGCTTTCAAAAGCAACGAAAAGATCAAAATCATTTCTTGCTGCTGAGGCAATAGAAAAATATATAGAAGAACAATCCTGGCAAATTCAAGCCATTGAAAAAGGTATTAAAGAAGCAAATAAAGGTCATTTTGCCACAGATACTGAAATTTCCAAATACCATAAAAAATGGGGAATAGATGGAAATTAAATGGCTTAGATTAGCACTAATGGATCTTGATGAAATTTATGATTATATCGCAGATGACAATCCAAAAGCAGCCTCAGAAACAGTAAATACAATCTGGCAGGGAGCACAAATCCTCAAACAATTTCCAGATAGCGGCCGGGATGGAAGAGTTGCAGGAACAAGAGAATTATATATCAATGATACGTATTATATTTTGCCATATAGAGTCAAAAATAATAAAATTGAAATCCTGCGAGTTATTCATACTTCAAGAAAATGGCCCGATTCTTTGTAAACCGGTCAATTGATATTCTAATCTCTGTGTCCTCAGTGCCTTAGCGGCCAAAAAAAGAACAGCCATGGAGGCACAGAGAGCACGGAGCTGTTAGAATTGGAAATATAGGAAACTGCACCCTTATACCTGCAGTTCATGAGACAGAATGGTTCGGCTATGCTCGATGACCGGAGTTCTTATCAGTAGCTGGTACATGTTTCAGAATTGTTAATATATTGACAGAAAGTTCAGGATCGGCAGATTTTTTTAAATTTTTAAAATATAGGAGCAAAGCACTTTGAACATGTACCAGTTCATGGCATATTAATTGAAGATTCTTTCAATACTTTTTGCAAACAGGTGTGTTTCCTCCCTGTTGTGAGTATCAAGCATTTTCTGATGTCCCATAAAACGGGCAATTTTAGTAAAAATTTTATTATCACTTGCTGTCTCAACTGAATTGACAAAAAGCATTCCATTTTCTGATTTCTCAATTTTCATTTCCCATATTACTCTCATTCCCATGTGTAATTTACCTGAAAAGATATCAGATTGATCTGAAATAAATCTGATATGATTTTTACTTACTATATCTTCATTGTAATGCTGCACCATAACCATCTTCCCAAAACGTTCAACATTAATAAGTTGTCTATTGCCATTATCTGAGGTTGTTATTCCCATTGCAACATGACCCTTTGCACAATTCTGATAATCAGAATTTTTCATAGAAAAAATCCATTGCTCCAGGTTTACATCATCCTTGTTGATTTTTAGAGCAACACGCTCCTCTGTCTTTCCGCATTGAAACCATTGTGTCATAATTCCATCCTTCATTTTTCTTTATTAATAAGAAAAATACTTCTTAGTGACCTTAACACAGGTTAATATTTTACGTAAGATTCATCTTTTTTCTGATACGGGAAAGTGCAACATCTGTTACGCCCAGGTATGAGGCGACATGATACAGTGGGATCCGCTGATGTACCTGGGGATATTTCTCTATAAATTTTCTATATCGCATTTCAAGAGAATCAAGGGCTAGTTCTCTTTCCCGCAACTCTTTTTCTATTAAAATCAATTCAGCACTAATCCTGCTCAGACGTTCCCAGCATACATGTCTCTCATAAAGTTTCTCAAGAACATGGTTCTCCATAGAGATTACTTCGGTATCCTCCAATGCTTCAGCTGAATAGGTGCTTGGACTTTTTAAGAGGTTTGAACTCAATGATCCTATGGTTGCATATTCAAGGCCAAAGTATTTATTTAGATCCCTGCCAAGGCTGTCAGTAAAATACAGCCTCACAATCCCTTTTGTGATTGTATAGTTTTTCTTTGCAACCTCTCCCATCTCAAAAAGATGTGAGCCCTTTGGGAAATGTTCTATTTTAAAAAATTGACAGGCATAATTCCATTCTTCATCTGGAATTTTAACTATTTTCTCTATACTTTTTCTTAATTTTATGAGCAATAGATCACTTATCATATTTTGTTTCATAACATAAATCCTGTTTTATTTATGCACGGGAGCCATGCATGTGAGGTAATTACATATAAATTAGAAATTTTGTTTATCCGTTGCCCAGCCACATATCATTTTCTTCATTCAGCCTGGTGACTTGATCTGAACCAGAGACTATAGAATCATTATTCAAGATAATTCCCTTGTGTTCCAGACCATAACCCAGGTGTTTGAACTGTGGAGCATACTTTTTAAAATTGAGCAAAGAATAAATCAATCCCCATATGCCTGAAGGTTTCACAAAGTTGAACCAGTCCTTTTCATAAACAGCTTCACGATGAAGAATCTTCCACATTCCATCTCTTTTCTCAAACCGGTCAACAAGCCTGACATAGCAGTTTAAGTCAACCTCAGATAACAGCATCTTTGTTCTTATGGTAATAAGAACATTACTCTGAGCCAATGCCCTGTTTGCATTCACATCTATAGATATTCCAAGGATCACATGTTTTGATGATTCATCAGGAGCCTTTTTTTTCTCACTAATCACTTCTTCAATAAATTTCTTATACGGTCCGGTAAACCATAGTGTAGACATGGTTCCCTCAGGATGAAAACAACCTGCGAGCTTCCCCCAGTTTCCCTGGTCTCTCCAGAAAGTCCAGTTTACAATGCAGTCATATATTTCCTGTTTATCGATCAGTTCTACTATTCTGTTGTCCATTACCTTTATTCATCCGCCTTCATTGAAATTATCAATATCAAGGATATGGCAGTTATTT
This sequence comes from uncultured Leptospirales bacterium, assembly GCA_964534225.1. Taxonomy (GTDB): domain Bacteria; phylum Spirochaetota; class UBA4802; order UBA4802; family UBA5550; genus CAZHNW01. The sequence goes on from CAZHNW010000001.1 coordinate 70,895, forward strand.
CTATTGTAAATATTATTTTTGAGTACTACACCATCTCTATTATCAGGTTGCCAGTGTAAAAATAGAACCATCCCCATAGACTCCTGTTTCAGTAGCCATTCTCAAATTTGCTTACCTGGGAAGATTGAACCGCCGGGACGCAGGTCTGACCGCAGGCGCGGTCACGGGGGTTTGATGACAAAGTCATCAAACCCTTTTTAGAAAGATAGGAAACTGTACCCTTATACCTGCAGTTCATGCCCCATAATGGTTCGGCAGGTTCACCAACCACATCTCGGCTATGCTCGATGACCGGAGTTCTCATCAGTAGGTGGTACATGTCTCAGAATTGTTAATATATTGACAAAATGTGCAGGATTAGCAAGGCTTTTTTAAATTTTTAAAATATCGCGGGTAGATACGGGAATACTAGTAAAACTATAAATACTTCTCCATTTTACCCCGGGCAATGGCCCGGGGTAAAACATATTTTGCAAAGATTTTTAATAATTGAACGGTACTGGCTTGGAAATCTCTTTATGAATCACTGCTTATATCCTGAATCAGCCTCAGAATAATCCAATGTCTGGCCATATTTATTAGAAGAGGCCTGTGCTCTAAACCAGATTAGCTCTCCGGAACTACCATGAATATAGTCACAATAATCCAGAGAAGTAGTAACATAAGGATTTGTTTCCCATGTGCCATCACTCTTTTTCTGATAGAAACTATAACTATCAGCTCCCTGTACAGCAGAACACTGAATCCTTATTTTTCCCGGATAGGTTCCATCGCTGGCCCATACGCGATAAAGAGTTGGACTCGGCAGGCCATATCTGTATCCCAATGCAGGTAAACTTAAATTTGATTCACCTGCACCTTCGGAAAATGCGGATATTTTATACAAATAATCCGTACCCAGATCCGGAGTTGTATCCTCATAACTCAATCCGGTAACTCCATCTACTGTTAGCAATGAATATGTTCCATCAGAGGCTTTTGCTCTATACACAAAATATTTTTCCCCGCCCGGAAAACTAGACCATGTAATTCTTATTTTATCAGTATAAGTTTTTTTTGTGGCAGAAACCCCCTGGACAGAGTTAACCGGCTCTGTACACCAGACATCATTAAGATTTACATCTTTCCGCCCTCCAAGAATCCATATCTTGCCGTCATAATTTAGAACTGCATGTAATTTTCTGGCAGCCCATGGACCTGCTGGAGTAGTAAGATTCCATATCTCGCCATCTAAAGATGTCCATACCTCGTTTGTATATTCGTTAAAACGTTTATCTCCGCCAATTATCCATAAACTGTTATTATATACTATCGTGGAATAATAACTTAGATTGTTATTCCACAAACCGGTCAATCCATCATACGTGACACCATCGATTGAAGTAGAAACACGTCCTTTTTCAAAGGAAAATATTTTGTCATTAAATATTTCAGCTTTCCACGCACTTGTTATATAAGTGCAAACCTGTGACCAGTTAATGCCGTCTTCTGAACTCCACGCACCACTTTGTCCAAAGGCCCAAATTTTGCTGTCATATACAAAACTATCTGTTATATAATTCCAGCCTATTGAAGACGCTGTTTGAGTCCATGTAACACCATCCTCAGAACACCACACATCATCATTACCATCATTGTACCCGCATCCGAGTACCCACATTTTCCCTTCAAAAACTACACAGGAAATGCTTGACCTTCCCGTCCAGGCAGCTGATGCGGTAACCTGTGTCCAGTTCACCCCATCCTCAGAATTCCAAACATCATTATAATTTGCACCACCCATGATCCACATTTTATTATCAAACACTACCGCTCCATGACCGTATCTGGCTGACCAATTTGCTGAGTCGGTTACCTGCACCCAACTGGTTTTGGGTAGAGCATTACCTGTTATAGTAAAGGAATAGGGGTTTATATCTTTATCATTATTGGCTATTGTAATCACGGCACTCTTATTGCCATGACTGACTGGACTGAAAATGACTTTAAACGAAGTACTGCTTCCTGGAGAAATTGTAGTGGAAGTCATACTGTAATCAACAGTGAAATCATCGGTATTTGCTCCATTCAATCTGACAATTTCGGTATTATCTGTTAAACTTAAATCAGCAGTTCCTGAATTGCCAATTGTAAAAATTACTTCAGGACTTGTGGAATTTACTAAAATTTCATCAAAATCATATATGCCTGCTCCAGACTCAAGAAGAACTGAACCCTGTTTAACATTAATTTCTGGCAACGGTAGTGGAGATGTCTGGCATAATATTGACTTTACATCTGACCCCTCGTCATTTTCCGAAACGACTATTATTTTATAACTGCTGTTATCATCAAGACCTGAAAACTGATAACCTCCTGATGAAACATTGATAGGCCCTTCAAGAGAATTGCTTACCGTGTTGCCTGTAACGGCAATAGTGCCCTCCCTGCCTAAATAAGCATACACAGTCGGCACAGGATTTCCTGCAACAGAAAAAGTTGGCCTTTCAAGAGTAATCGATGATGAATCAAAATTCTCTATTGCAAGATCATTGAGAACAGGAACAATACCTGATGTATCCTGATAAATTTCTTTTACCGATGATCCTTCATCATTTTCAGCCACAACAATTATTTTATAACCATTATATACATCGAGCCCTGTAAACTGATGACTGCCTGTTGAAACATCTACCGGACCGGCTATAGAATCACTGACTACCGTACCGTCTATTGATATGTTACCGTTATAACCGATATATGCTACAATCGATGGCGTAGGATTACCTGCTATAGATAGTGTGGGCTGACTGACAGTAATTGACGTTTCATCGAAACTCTCAATAGAAAGGTTATTAAGTACAGGCGCAATTCCCGAGGTGCTCTGAACGACCTGTTTTACAGAATGCCCTTCGCTATTATGGGCCACAACAACTATTCTGTAAGTGCTGTTTACATTTAGACTGTCAAACTCATATCCCGCTTCAGAAACATCGACAGGCCCTTCAATAAAATTTGTTACAATTGAACCGCTGATTGAAATCGTACCATCAATTCCGATATAAGCCTGCATGTCCGGCTCGGGGTTACCAGCGGTTGCGAATGTTGGCTGTTCAAGAGCGATCGATGTTGCTGTTACACTGCCAAGTGCCAGATCATTAAGAACCGGTGCTATGCCTGAAGTACTCTGTATAATCTCTTTAACTGAATAGCCTTCTGAATTAAAGGCAACAACCAGAATTTTATATGCGGTATCAGGATCCAGGCCTGTAAATTGATAGGCATTAAAAGAAACATCAACCGGACCTTCAATAAAATTTGTTACCTCAGCACCAGTAATCTGAATATTGTTAACTGTCCCGATATAAGCGTTCACCTCAGGAATCGGACTGCCTTCTGTAGAAAATGATGGCAGGTCAATAGTAATAGACTCATAATCTGTATCAATTATAGAAAGGTTGTTAAGCACGGGAATAGTACCTGTTTCCTTTTCATCTGAACTAAAACATCCACTAAATAAAAGATTTGCTGCTAAAAACATTAAAATGCCAATGGTGTATTTTTTCATTGTTATCTCCTGATAAACCTTGCGACAATTTAAAGGCAAAACCTTTGCTCTCTGACAAATTAAAGATCATATCATACACGCAATTATCGCAAGTCATCGCCTGCGTTATCAGAATATGTCCGAAAAAAAATGCTAAATGATAGAAAAATCTTTAAACCTGGAAAAAAAGGAATCCGGAATCAATTAAGCTTTTCATCTCTATAATCAAGAGGCGTTATAGATGTTATTTTGAAATATAGGAAACTGTACCCTTATACCTGCAGTCCATAAGACAGAATGGTTCGACAGGCTCACCAACCATGGTTCGGCTATGCTCGATGACCGGAGTTCTTATCAGTAGCTGGTACATGTCCCAGAATTGTTAATATATTGACAGAAAGTTCAGGATCGGCAGGTTTTTTTTAAATTGGGCCGGTATAATCGGAGGTTTAAGAAGTAACAAATTTCGGCCCGGTGAATGACGGGCAGGTTTATCTTCTGTCAACAAGAGGCCCATCATTCAGCACAAAAGCCTTTCTGTATGGTAACATTCCCTGATACAATTGATTTATTACTGACGATATTTTACCGGGATACAAACAATTTTTAAAATTTAAATATAAAAAAGTTCTGGACATTAATGCATCAATCGAATATTTTTTCGATATATCGAAATCTTTTTTAATTTTTGGTTTTTTTTCATGCATAAAAGAAAAGGATATTATCATAAAATTAAACCTTATATTGGAAAACCAATTATTAAGGTAATAACCGGGATGAGGCGGATAGGAAAAAGTACTTTCCTGAAGTTGCTCATAGAAAGACTCATCAAAGATGGCATTTCGGAAAATAATATCGTCTATATTAATAAAGAATCCCTTGAATTTGATTACATCAATACCTATCAGGAATTATATTCTGAAATAAAGACAGCTTATAAAAATCATAAAAGCAAACTATTCGTATTTATTGATGAAGTCCAGGAAATAGAATCCTGGGAAAAGGCTATTACCTCCATCTTAAGTGAAGACCTGGCAGATATCTATATTACAGGATCGAATGCCCATCTTTTATCTTCAGAACTTGCTACTCTGATATCAGGCAGGTATATTGAAATACCAATTTATCCCCTCTCTTTTATTGAATATTCTGTATTCAGGAACTGTGAGCCAGACTCACTGCTCTTTAAAGAATACATAAAATTCGGAGGGTTTCCCGGGCTTCATCACAGTGATATGACAGATGATGTTGTCTTTGAATATATCTCATCAATATTCGACAGTATTGTTCTGAAAGATGTTGTTAAGAGAAATAATATTCGAAATATTGCTCTTCTTGAAAAGATCATTCATTTCCTGCTGGATAACATGTCATCAGTTTTTTCTGCAAAACGTATTGCAGACTTTTTAAAGAAGGAGCAGCGGAATATTGGCATTGAAACTGTATACAATTATGTACATTTTTTAGAGGCAGCTTTCATTATACACAGGGTCCCCCGTTATGATTTGAAGTGTAAAAAGTTCCTTGAGATAAACGAAAAATATTATCTGGGAGAGACGGGTCTGCGTCATGGAATTCTGGGCTTTAAAGAGGATAATATCAATGCATTACTTGAAAATATTGTTTTTCTGGAATTAAAACGCCGCAATTTTAAAGTATATATTGGAAAATATCAGGATAGAGAAATTGATTTTATTCTTGAAAAGGGAAACAGTAAGGCATATATACAGGTCTGTTATTTACTTGCATCAGACAAAGCCGTAGAAAGAGAGTTTTCAGTATTACTGGAAGTGAATGATAATTATCCCAAATATGTCCTGTCAATGGATGAACTATGGAATGAAGAATATAAAGGAATCAAAAGATTGAATATCATTGATTTCTTAAAAAATGAGGACTTAATTTGACTTGAAATATAGGAAACTGCACCCTTATACCTGCAGTCCATGAGACAGAATGGTTCTACAGGCTCACCAACCGAAGTTCTTATCAGTAGCTGGTACATGTCTCAGAATTGATAATATATTGACAAAAAGTGCCAGATTAGCAAGGCTTTTTTAAATTTGATTTTTTCATCCACAAAACTTGACGGTAACTCTATCTATAACGTGCCTATCTCTTATGAAAGGAAGGCTAACCAGATCATTATTACCCTGGCAGATGACTTGTCTGCTGAACATGCTGAGAAGGGAATTGATAAGGCTGTATATGAACTGAAGAAAGCGGTTCATGTTTATGGTGAGGGATAAAAAACCACCAGCGGTTAAACTGGTGGTTTTTCCTGAATCAGACTTCTTAGCATTTGTTCAATGATAATCTGATAGTTCTTTTCATCGGTTTCAATTAACTTGAAAACAACTTCCATAATATGATCTTGATTTTCTGCCAACCCTGCTTTTTTAATCTTAGGTCTAATAGCCTTTAACAATTTATCCTCTGATTTTCTATATTCGGGAGTACTATTTATTTCATCGCCTACTACTTGCCATAATGAATAACGTAAAGCATCTTTGTGTCTACCTTCAGCGGTGGAGATTAAAATTCTATATTCCTTTATTTTCCTTTCAATTGTGGGATAATCATCTGATAAAAAGTTAATATATTGCCATGCTTTTTCATACATCTGATTATCATAGTAAGCCCTTAACAACATTAAAGGGTTGCTTTGATTCAAGCATTGATAACCTTCTTTAAACATGATGTTTTCAAGTATTGCTATCGCTTCAGAATAGTTACTGTCATTTATTAACCATCTGGCTTTTTCTATCTGTTCATACTGTTTTTTCTCTGTCTCCCTTTCTGGATCATGTATATGATTTGTTGATGGTAAGGGGGTAATAGGTTCTTCATCATTCTGTCTTTTCTGAACACCTCCAGCTTCCTTCTTATTCTTGTATTTTTTCCACCTGTCATAGATATAAAAGAATATTAAGATGCCCAGAATTAAGTATAATATTTCCATAGCATTTACCCTTGTCTTTTTATTATAGGTGCTACTACTACCATGTTAACATTATAGTGTCAATACAATCTTTGTAGAGGTGGCACATATGCCTAATAGAGCAATCAATATAGGTGTTGACTCTAAAAATTATTGACTCAAATTTAATAAGATATTATTTTATAAAAAGAGATTCAAAGAAAAGGAAAATACAAAATGAAGAAAATTATAATGCTTACAATTTTGGCAATATTTCTTTTTGCTTGTGACAGTAAAACTGATAAACCAGAAGACCCCGAACCAGACCGACCAGCTATAGTAGAAGGTATGTGGGATGGTTTTTATTTAAAAACAGATTATGAGTATGGAACAGCAACAAGAACACGATGTACCATATTAGTTTTTAATGGTACAAATAAAGTTCATTTATATCAGTATATTTATGATTCAAGCGCTGGTGGACACATTACAGATAGTTGTGGGGATTATGAATGGGAATTTCATGAATCTGGGTATTATAGAAATAGGGCATGGGAAGATGAACTATTACCAGAAGACCACCCTGAATATCTTCCTTTTCCAGATTGGAAAGTTGTATCTTGGGATGATGTAGATACTGTATCTTTAGCTAAGTTTCATAATAATGATACATATTCTTTTGATAAATTAGGTAGCTACACAGAAATACCTTATTTATATACAACTCATGAATGTATTTCTGCATGGCTTGATTGAGTATATAGCATACTAAACAACTTTTAGAAAAATACAGGACTTAACACCCTGTCTTTTCTTATGTCTATCTGTTTTAAGATAAGGAAATTATAACCAGCAAGGTGAACAAGGAGCTCCTGGTAGCCCTTACTGTTTTAGCTTGATTTTAAGATTTTTTTTCATCCACTGTTCAGCTAAGTATATAGCTTTCTTGATTTGTGGTTCGGATAAGTTGGCCTTTTTTAGTTTATCTGCAACAAGAGATACTTCAGTACTTCTATCAGGATACCTGGAAACAGGAAGAAGCTTTTTGGCAAGATAATAATATTTATATGCTTGTATGTTAGCTTGAAATATAGGAAACTGCACCCTTATACCTGCAGTCCATGAGACAGAATGAAACTTTATGGTTGCTAGTACATGTCTCAGAATTGTTAATATATTGACAAAATGTGCAGGATTAGCAAGGCTTTTTTAAATTTTTGAATCTATGTACACATAGAGTGTACGAAAATCAGGCCTGTAAAATTAAAATCTGGCAAAAAAATATAATGATTATTCTTTTATTTTTGTACAGGCTCTGAGCCATCTTATCCAAGAGTATATAACCCTCTGGAGGTGATAATTTTTCCTTGACGGCTATACCTGTTGTATGGGATTATTCAGGTCGACCAGTGATTTACAGTGGAATGTCCAAAAAGTCGACCGGTCGACTTTTTGGACCCTGTCCCGCCATCTTCAATAACAGTTCATTTATTATGGTTCATCGATCCAGGGGTTGTTAAAAATCTGGAGACTATATATGTGGTAAAAAATAGCTCTATTGAAGTGTTTAGATTTTCCACACAGTGAGAAATCTTTTTGACACTCGCACATTCTTTACAGCGTTTGTGTCGTTACAAGGCAGCTAACTGTTATCGGTGATGCCCGGTACTTGACGCATATCACGGGGCGGGTTATAATCGGGTACCTGAATGGTATTTGATTTTTTGTAACAAGCCAGCTTTTCAGTATACTCTATAAAACTAAAATATCAAAAAGTGAGGTACCGTTTCATGGAATTCAATCTCAGCGCCGGCGCCTTTACGCAGAATAAAAACATTGAGCCCCTCAGTGTGGATATTGTCTATGATATACTGATCCTCGGGGGAGGCCCCGCGGGGATGACGGCAGCAGTCTACTGCATGCGCAAGGGGATGAAAACCGGTATCGTGATTAAAAGCCTGGGGGGGCAGGTAGCCGAAACGGCAGGTATCGAGAATTACCTGGGCTACCGCTATATTACCGGCACTGAGTTGACCGATAAATTTCGTGAACAGGTTCAGGAGTTTCCCCTCGGGTTCGAAGAGGGACCCATGGTAAAGTCTGTCACGGCGGGCAGGGTGAAGGAAGTCACACTCGATGACGGCAGGATTCTGAAGGCGAAGGCCCTTGTCATTACATCGGGGAAAACATGGCGGCGCCTCAACGTGCCGGGAGAAAACGAACTCGTCGGGCGCGGCGTTGCTTACTGTGCTACCTGCGATGCCCCTTTCTTCGCGGGGAAGAAAACCATTGTTGTGGGCGGAGGCAATTCGGGACTCGAGGCGGCCATTGATCTTGCAAAGGTTGCGTCACAGGTTACCATAATCCAGTTCCTTGAAGACCTCACTGCGGATAAGATCCTCGTTGATAAGCTGAAGGAGTTTACCAATGTCGATATTTTTTATTATCACGAGGTATCAGAAATAAAAGGAAAAGAAAATGTTGAAGCCGTCACGATAAAAAACCGTGAAAGCGGAGTTGAAAAAGATATAGAGGCGGAGGGTATCTTCATCGAAATCGGTCTTATTCCAAATTCTGATTTTGTAAAAGGAGTCGTGGAACTCAATGAGTTTGATGAAATTATCGTTGACTGCGCATGCCGTACAACAAGTGAGGGAATATTCGCCGCAGGAGATGTGACATCAGTTCCTTTTAAACAGATAATTATTGCTGCAGGACAGGGGGCCACGGCGGCCCTTTCTGCCTGCGATTACGTGGTAAAATATTGATTATTGCATAGATGGCAGGGAATGATATGTTCGCCCCGCTTTCGGCGGGGCGAATAACCTCTTTCCCATGCTGGCAATATGTTTATTATTCAGTTTCAGGGAGGTATGACATGTCACTGTTCGATGATAAGGTAAAAGATCAGCTGAAGCAGATTCTTTCCCAGATGAAAGAGAAGGTTGAAATAGTGTTTGTGACCCAGGAATTCGAGTGCAACGCCTGCCGTGATACCCGGGCCTTTGTCGAGGAAGTCGCTTCTTTTTCTGATAAACTTTCTCTACGGATACTCGATTTCGTCAAGGACCAGGAGGCGCGGGAGAAACTGGGGGTGGACAAGAATCCCGCCCTGGTGATTCTTGATGCCAGAGGGAAGAATACAGGTATGAAATTTTACGGCCTTCCCGGGGGCTACGAGATCAATTCCTTTATGCAGTCACTTCTCGAGGCCTCAGGCCATAAAGAGGCTCTGCCTGACGAGGTGTCAAAACGGATTGACTCGATCAATAAGGCTATTCATATCCAGGTCTTCATCTCCCTGGGATGCCCCTACTGCCCCCAGGCGGTCAGTACGGCACATCGTCTTGCCCTTGAAAATGACCGGGTCCAGGCGGACATGGTGGAGAGCGCCACCTTTCCTCATGTAGCCAATAAGTACAATGTGACGGGAGTGCCGAAAATTGTGATAAACGAGACAAAGGAACTTGTAGGGGCTCATCCTATCACGGCATTTCTCGATGTTATCGAGGGATTGTAGTGAAAGATAAAGGGTAGGCACAAGAGAAGGCCGGGGCACATGACCCGGCCTTCTCTTGTGTAACAAAGCGGAGGCTGTAATGGAAGGCAAAAAAGTTAGCGAAAGCGTCATTGAACTCGTTCAGCAGATGACTTCCCTGGACGCGAATCTAGCGGGAAATATTCATGGCGGGGTCATCATGAAACTCATTGACAATACCGCCAGTATCGTGGCGGCCCGGCATACGGCAGGTAATGTGGTCACCGCATCAATAGACCGGCTTGATTTCCTGAGTCCCGGATACGCGGGGGATCTTTTGAGAATTAAGGCGAGCCTTAATTATGTCGGCAATACCTCCATGGAAGTGGGCGTAAAGGTAGAAGCGGAGAATTTTCTTACGGGAATAGTCCGTCGTGTCGCTTTTTCCTACCTAACCTTTGTGTCGCTTGACAGTGAGTTTAAACCGAAAAAGGTACCGCCCCTGATTCTTGAAACTGATGAAGACAAAAGAAGAAACCGTGACGCCCGGGAACGTTTAAAGTGGCGGAAGCTGGCGATAAAAAATTTCCGCGAGTGATAAAAAAGGGGGCACCCTCCTGGGATACCCCCTTCGACGTTAAATTAATTTCAATCTACTCTTCTTTTCTCAGTTCCTCATACCACCTGGAGTGGTGCTTTTTGGCCCACTTTTCTCCAACCATTCCATCGAGCATGGTTCTCCATGTGCCCGGATTGGCGAGAGTACCCAGGTAGGCATGGCCAATAATGGTGGCTACAAAAACAATAGCCGTAAAACCGTGGACTGTTGTCAGTATGCAGTTCAACCAGATGGGGAAATTAAGCTTGAAAATCAGCGGTATCCCCGTTATCGCCATGATGATGGTAAGGGCGATGCCCCACCAGAAGGCGATTTTCTGGCCCGCATTCAGCCTGCCTGCAGGGACCGGTTCTTCGCTGTTTGCCTTGGAAAAGTAGCCTCCCATCTTCTTCATCCATTCCCGGTCATAATCTGTCATGACCGCGTCTTTCCTCCACAGCATGAAACTGACGCCTGAGAATATAATAAAAATGAATCCCAGGATTATATGCCAGAGTGATGCACGGGCATAATTCCCGAAGAAAATTTCAAGAAATGCCGTGCTGTTGTAGAAGAAGATTGCCCCGGTAAAGGTGAGACCGAGGAATGAGAGCATCCTGAAAAGGTGTGTCCATCTTTCAGCGATGGTAAATCGCTGTATTGTCGCGGGTTCAAGGAGCAGGTCGGCACCCTTGGGGCCCTGACCGGTGTAGTGAAGTATGATCACGAACATAAAGATGAGAATCAGGATACTGACATAAGGCGTGACGACGGTCTGGTAAATGGCGGTCAGCCAGAAAGAAAAGGCGTTACAGCCGATCATTTGTCCGTTGCGGATAAAAACGGGGACACCGTCTTCATTCCAGAGCTTTGCCATTACCGGCTGTCTGAAGACTTTTCCGTTCCAGCCGTGACAGTCAAGGCATCCCCCGGCACCAAGGGCTTTATGGGCCGGTGCAACATTGTGGTTAATGTTGAAAGCCTCAAACTTCCCCGCCCATGTCGTGTCTTTTTCTTTTACAAGTTTTCCGTCTTTCCCGATGTGAATAAGGGTTCCGAAAAAATGCATGTGGGGATTGATGGCCTTAAACCGCTTGTTGCCTTTCATGACCTTTTTCAGGGTTGATAGATAGAGTTTAATCTCTTCATCCTTGTAAAGCTTCGGTTTACCCTTGAAGGGACCGCTTTTATGAGGATGCTTTGTTATCTTCCCCTTGATTTTGCTGTAGGTCTTTTTCAACTCCTTGAGGAATAAAGGCTTATGAATGCCATCCGCATCGAGGTTGGTATAAATAATACCCATAAGAAAGGGGTTAACCGGTTCAAGCTTGTGGTTCTTATGGTTATACGCCTGATGGGGGACCCACTGATTGTACGTGGGAATGGGCATGATTTTCGCATCCTTTGCTGTCTCGATGGTAAGGTTTGCCTCGTTTTCCAGTCTGCCATAGGAGATCATTTCCCCTGATGTGACATCAAAGGTTGAACCGCCATTGGCATTAATTTTTGGAATGTGGCAGGTTTCACAGGATATCTTTTCAAGGTGGCTGGGGCGCACCGAGGTATGAGTCGGTTTCGTGGCTCCGAAGATTCCCTTGTAATGACATTCCTTACAGGTGAGCATCCCCTGCCCGTCAAGATCGTCCCTTACGGTACTGACATTTTCATCGCCTTTCGCGAAATTGTGATTTCCGTCTATGGAGGGGTGACAGTGTACGCATTCCATGTTATTCAGGTTGTGAATGTCATGGTTGCGCATGTCGTTCCATGAAAAGCCCCGTTTTTTTCTGTCTGAAAAGGCGTGGCAGAAAGTACAGTTCTTTGACGGAGTAGGCCATGAAAGGTCTACTGCCAGTTTCCCGTCAGAGTTGAAAAGACGCTTGTTGTATTTAATGACAGGCACCCGGCCTGTAAGCTGTTTCTTAAGCTTGCCATTCTTTTTAACAACACGCGCCACTGTACCCTTAACGCTGCCGATGCCTGACGCGGCAATGGCTGCCCACTTGTAGTTCCAGAGTTTCAGCTGCTTGTTGCGCAGCTTGAAGTTATACCCGTCAAGGTGGCAGATGAAACAGTCAGCTTCAGCAACACCGGTTTTGTCCCAGTGGCTCTTGTAGTAGTCGCCATCAAGGGTCTTCTTTAAGCCGGGGTTCGCCCTGAGCCTGAGGTCATAGCGTTTCCCGTCCCGGTCGAATTCAAAACCGCCGCCGCCGGGGTGACAGCCGCCGCAGCCCGGTTTCCCCATTTTTTTCAATGAGCCTGCCTGGAAAAACTGGAATACAGTAATGTCGATTTCATCCGGATGGTTATTCTGTTTTTTCGCCAACTGGCGATAAGAGGGGCCTCACATTTTCCCCATCATTCCATCGGATAAAACCCATGGTTTTTTACTGCTGAATTTATCGCTGATCTTATCCCAGCCCTGCTGGAAATGATAACCCTTTGTGATCTTATCATAATCATGGCATCCCTTTGCGCCGCAGGTTTTTCGTGTACTGAATGGCTGGTTCGCATTCTGCCCGGTAATCGGGTTGATGATCGCACCAGTTTCAGTCCGCAGATGAAAGGGTGGACACTTTCTAAACCTGACCTGTGCGGTTGCGTCGGCGGTCAGGATGAATACCGGCATCGCAAACACCATCAGCATGAAAGCCTTCATGATCCTTGTCATCTATACCTCCTTATAAATTTTTTACTCTCTCCTCAATATTTGCCCGGAAAGACCGGGCAGAATATCGCCACTGTTTAGATTTATTTACACGCCTTGTTTTTGCCTTTAATCTTTGAGAATCTTCCTCCAAAGATAATCGGATCGCCCCTGTAACCGAGTTTTCGGAAATTGATATAGTCAGTGACAACAAGGGATTTCAGGGCTTCTTTTTTGAAAATCTTTTGCTTTTTATCCATGTTCTTCCATGCGCTTGTATTGAATTTCACGCATCGGTTGTCAGTATGACACCTGCTGCATGAATTATTCGTACGTAATGAATTGTGACACTGGACACATGAAAGGGCCAGTTCTTTGGGCGTGACCTCATGTTCAACGCCCCAGTACATCTCAGTGGCAATCCAGCCGTAATTTCCGCTGTACTTAAGCCCCGCGTCTTTCATGCCCAGCTTGAAAGACTGCTCCCAGTTGAGGGTTGTCCAGTAGCCCTTTTTCCCGAAAAGATGGGGCACCAGGAGGTAGTGGTTTTCAACATCATAGGGCTGTTTTCCCCTCATGATTTTAAAGGGGTATATTTTTGACCCTGCATCAAGAATGTCTCCCACGGGCCTGGTTATGGTTACCACTTTTGTTCCCTCTTCGATTTTATCCCCGAGGAGATATCTCTCAACTTTGCCGGAAAACCACTCATATTCAGGCCTGACACTCTGATCCCACCTGAATTCGCCCTTTTTCCAACTGTAGTCAGGGTTACCCCATTTGTCAAGTTTCGGTTTTCTCGTTTTGTTGCCTGCCTTGGACCAGTCCCAGTATGTTTTGGTTGAACTGCATTTTGAAAAGAGCGGGGTATGGCATGTGTTACAGGCAATGTGCTGTGTATGCTCATTCAGGTGGTGGTCAAGAATTGTGCCGCCGTAGTGAGGTTTCTTCGAATGGCAGTCTTCACATTTTTTGATACCCTCGGCAACAGGGACAGAGAAACTTCGGCCAGAAATTTTATGGTTCTTTGTTTCATGGCAGGTGTGACACTGGAAGTTGTAGCCGCCCATGTGCACATCACAGTTGCGGCTCGGCTGCAGGAGCTTCGAACTCATGTCCGCATGCTTGATGGCGTCTCCACCACCGCCCCTGAAGTGGCACTGGCTGCCACAGGTCTGGCGGCTCGGTTTGCCGACATTTTTAGCGACAAACCTGAGGTCAACGGTTTTTGCCGGCATCCCCGCACCGGGAGGGGCTTTTTTGTAGGTGCCGGTGGTATCATGGCAGACGAGACAGTCAATTTTTGTCATGTCAGTAAAGTCAAAGTTTTTATCTTTCCACCCGTAACCGATATGGCAGCTTGTACACCGGGGGTAGTTGGAGGCAATATGGATGCAGAAGTTGTTGATGGTGTTCGTGGCCTTTCCGCTGGTGATTCCCCTTTCCCGGCCTTCAGTGTAGGATGAGGGACCTTTCCAGAGCCAGTGCGCCGACTTGAGAACGTCCTTCCCCTGCTTTTCGTGGCATTCGAGGCATTTTTTCGTCACCTCTTCAGGGGTGGGGTTGAGGGGAAGTTTAACCATGTTGTTATGACTCGGAACATTTTTGGTATGGCAGCCGAGACAGCCTACCGGCCCCTTTCGCATTTCCTTGTGGCAGTTCATGCACATGTTGTGATACGCCGCCTTAAGGCCAACCCTGTCAGGAACTCTGGGGTCGAATGCCTTGCGGTGACAGGTTGAACATTTTTCAAGATCCCGCGCCTTTGGATCCGCTCCCTTGTGGTGATGACAGGTGGTGCAGTCATTTATTACCGCTGCATGTTTTTTATGCATAAAGCGAACAGGCTGGTACCTGTCTTCAACTTTCTTGATAATCGGACTGTTAAGGAAGGAAAATTTTTCAGGGATTGTTGCGTAGGTAATGCCCCTTTTTGCCAGCCTTAGTTTTCGATTATAGACCGTCTCTTTTGAGACCTCCACGATAAAGGGGTTGAGATCCTTTGCCCGCTCCATGGCATCGAGATAATCCTTTGCCGTAATTTTAGGAGGGACAACTTCGGGTGTTGCGCCGGAAACAACATGGACCTGAGAGGCAAAGGGGTTTATCCTGAAAAGGGTCATAACTATTGTTACGGTAAAAATCGTTAAAATCGCACTGCTGATAAGGGGATTGGATTTCATCATGTCGATGAATTTTTTAAAGCGATTCATTATTCGACCTCCTTTGGACGTGAACTGAGGACCGGAAGGTAGGTGACAACAAATCGGTAGATAAACATTATCGCTGCAATGAGAGACATGGTGATTGCTATTTCACCAATGGCGGGGAAATAACTTTTCTCCGCGTAAGGGGGATTATACGAAACAAGAAAAACGTTAATGCGATTTAAAACAACGCCTGTAACGATCAATAGTGCTGTCCATACGAGAAAACTTCTGTTTTCTCGTACCTTTTTGAAAAGTAAAAGGGTAAAGGGTATTATCACTCCAAAGAGAATCTCTACAATGAAGGAGTTGCTTTCAACGGTTCCATCAAGGAGGTAAGTATATGTTCCCCGAACGAGCATGTCCCCCAGTTTCAGAAGCATGTAGGCTCCCAGGAGAAAAATGGTGAACCGGGAAAGGGGCGTGAGCAGTTTCATTTCATCTTCAAAGTGTAATGAACGGGTTATAACATTTGTTTCAAAAATTACCATGGGGAATGCCACGGCAAAGGCAGAGAGAAGAAACATTAATGGCATGACCGGTGTATACCAGAGTGGGTGAACCTTTGTAGGCGCTATCAGCATAAGGGTGCCGAGACTTGACTGGTGCATATGTGACAGAACAACCCCGAGAATGATAAATATCCAGATGACCTTTTCCACCCTGTCTTCAAAAAAGCCGAGAAACATGTCAACAGGCCTGTTCAGTTTTGCAAGAATGCCGGGAAGGTTGACTCTGCCGCGGTATTTTTCTGCTACTATGGGGATAAACTCAATATAGAGGACTGTCAGGTAGAACATAACACACATACCGACTTCAAAAAGAACTGAATTCGGCTGTGGGTAAATCAATGGATGCCATACTGAATAGTATCGGCCGAGGTCCAGAACAAGGCCGATTACAACAAAAGTATATCCAAGGACAGCTGTCAGAAGGGCAGGTCGTACAAGGGGTTTGTAAAATTTTTGTCCGAATATATAGACCAGGGCGGCGGTGGTAAAACCTCCCGCGGCAAGTACCACCCCTGTCGCCACATCAATGGCAATCCATATCCCCCAGGGGTGCTGGTTGTCAAGATTGGTGACATAGCCAAGTCCGACAGTGAGCCTTGCTATGGCAAAAGCAGCCCCGATTGCCATCATTACAACCATGAAGCGGACACCTGTAGTCCAGAATTTTGTACCGGTGGGTGCTGGTGTATGCGTACTCATATCTGTTCTTCCCCTTGTGCTGGTTCGTGAGTTATTTCCTGTTCATGTTTAAGGTGGAAATGCCGCATGATTCCGGCAAAGACACCGAACAGGGCGATGGGTGACCATAAAAAGCTGAAAAGACCATGCTGAATCGATTCGGTCAATCGCGGCATCGGTTCAGAGGGAAGGTTGAGAAAACCGAGTTTTTCAAAGGGAACATCAGATATATAAAGCCAGCAGGTTCCGGCCACTTCCTTCTGGCCGTATACCTTATGGACATATTTCCCGGGGTCTTTCTTTATTCTCTGCCAGGCATAATAGAGAAGGTCTTTTCTTTTCCCAAAGGTTATTGCCTCCGTGGGGCAGGCTTCGGCACACCCCGGGACGCCTCCCTGTTTGCTTATTCTGTCAAAACAGAACGTGCATTTTTGGACCTTTGGAGTAAAGGCGTTATTGTATTCGTAGGCGGGAATCTGAAAGGGGCAGGCAACCATGCAGTAGCGGCAGCCGATACATTTGTCTTCGTCCCAGATCACGGCGCCATTGTCTTCTTTTGTCAAAGCCCCGACGATACATGCTGAAACACATGCGGGATCCTGGCAGTGCATGCACTGTATTTTTACAAAGGAACAGACATGTTCATCATGCTCATTTAATTTACCTGTGTGATACTTGTTGATGACGGTATACGCCTTTGCGTCAGGCCTGCGTTTGTCATCGAGGATACATGTGTTATCAAAGGGAATGTCAGGATGAGGAAGTCCGTTTACTTCATTGCAGGCCTTTTCACAGGTCCTGCAGCCCACACACCGGGAAATGTCAACCAGGCAGCCGTAAGGGTCTTCCGGCGCAGTGGATTTCCATGCTGCTTCGAGATTTTTTTTACTTTTTACCACCATGGTGGCTGCCGCCGAACCAGCTATGCCGAGAAACTTTTTACGATTGAATTTCATAAAATATCCCCTTGGAGTTCTGCTATCAATGTCCTTTACAGTAAGCATAAACAATGCAACCATGAATTGCGGGCTGAATTCTTATCGAAAATTGCATCATGACGAAATGCCGGAGAAATGTTATATCCATTTTCTGCGTCATGAAAAATTTATTATAGTAAGGAACAGAATCCTGTCCCGCATTATGCAAAAATAGTGATTTCAAAACAGTGCATTACGCTGAAAATTATTCACTATTTCTTATGATAGTACAACAAACATTTTTACGGCACAGCCTCTTTTCATTCAAGGCATGGTATCCCGATACAGGCAAAGGCAGTATCGTTTTGGCTGAAAAAAGCAGCCTTTCGTAATAAAAAAACCCTTTCTGAGGCGCTGATGTACTGGCAGCGGGCACAGGGTAAAGGGGTTTTAATCTATGAACATGATTCATGAAATACCTTTTTGTTAAGTATTTCTGTATTTGCATAGTTACGCAAGTAATATATTGTTAAAACACTACTTTTTTTTGTCAATAGAAATATGGAAACCTTTTAAAATTAAATTTTTAGCATTTCCCTGTTTTATAACTACTGGTGAAATCAGCAGTTATGTTTTGCGCCCGCCGCTGACGGGCGCAAAACAATAATTAATAGGGGTTGCCATATGAAAATTTCCGCATCCAGCGGGTGATTGATGTGAAGGGTGATTTTCTGCCTTTCACGAGAGAAGACGGGCAAAAATGCTCCCCTGCACCCCCGGTGGCAAATTTTGAAATGATGCTGTTTTTCAGATTTTTTTTACAAAACCGAGCCTGAATGAAAGGGCAAGGGTGTCTGTCTCAGCTTCTGTGACAGTGGAAATGGTCGTTGTGGTTGCCTCTATCTCCTGCCGGGTGGAGTCAACACTGCTTTTTTGCATGAGATACAGAGCCCGGGCGGTAAAATTCAAATCAAGGTTTGAAAAGAAGGTAAGGCTCAGGCCCGTTGTTGCCGTTACCGCATGGATAGAATACCTGTTTATTTCATTCAGGATAAAGGCAGCGGGATCATTGACTTCTGTACTGATGGTGCCTTTCAGGCTTTGATAACTTCCGCCAAAGGCAATGGAGAAATTTTTGAGGGGATTGATTTCGAGCCCCCCTGCCGCGAATATAGAAATCTTTTTTTTCTGTTTTTCCCGCGCGGGATAGAATGTTTCCTTCTGGTTATGCAGCGTGGACCAGGTAAAAGAACAGGGGGCGCCGATACCTGCTTCAACGGCAGCGGCAATAAATCTGTTGAAACGCCAGTGGTGTCCCGCTATGAGTGCCGCCCCCTCGGTGTAGCTGTTTTGCGAGGGTGTGGCGTCAGATATTTCGAAACTGTCAGAGGGGGTGGTGATGTTTTCCTGTATTACATGATATGAAAAGTCTGTCCTGGTGTAACGTCCCGGGTAGACGTTGATGCCTGTCTGGTGGTTTCCGTTTTTATGCATAAAGCCTGCAACGCCGGTAACCTGGAAAGATGAGGCGGTGATGCTGCTAAAGGTGTTTTCATTTGATACTGATGTTGTCAGCGACTGGTTTACCAGGGTCTTTTTTTTCACGCTGCTGCACTGCAGGCCAAAGCCGAGTGAAAGCGTTTCTGTCAGTCGAATGCTCAGAGACGTGCCCGTGTTGAATGAGAGGGTCTCGTCGTTATTTTCTTCTCGTGAAGTCAGTGTTTCTAATACGGGTGCGGTGATAGAAACGTTAAGAAGGCTCGATGTCTTTGTATCTTCGATGCCGCTTTTTTCGCTGATGCCGAGGGTGACATGTTTTCCCATGGCAATCATTACGGCCATTTCCTGAATGACAGACCTGCTGCCTGTGAGGGTGTACTCTGAGTCTGCTGAATCTATGGTAAAGTCTCCAGCCGCTGAGTTGTTGACTCCCACGGTGATGCCCTGTGTGTGTGTTTCATGGGTCCATGGAGAAACTTCAAAAATAATACCCGCGGAGGTCGTGCCAAAGGTAATAGCGGCGGGACTGCGGCGCACATCAAAGGGGCCGTCTGATGAGACCACCTGGAGATTCCCCATCATGCCCGCGGACCCCCGTGCCTCTACTTCCTGAAAAAACGCCCCAGCAGACAGGAGGGCAAAAAGTATAATCACGGAAAGCATGGTTCTTTTATGCATTGCCTTTTTCTGTTCCTTTTTATGATACACTGTCAAGGTAACAGCAAATGGGTGTTACGTCATGATAATTTTAAACTTCCCCCGTGAAAATAACTATTTTCTTATTAAATTGAGCTGCCCTCCTTAAGCGTAGAAGGGTAAACTTTATTCCCGCCTCCCTTCAGCAGAGAAAGATCCCTGCCGGTGACTTTATCCTCTATGGCGTTTTTATAAATGCCGGTCAATTTTTCGAGAGATTTTTCTATTCTGAGTTTTGATGCCTCGCGGGCATAGCGGTAGCGGCAGGTTTCGAGCTCATTTTCATGCTCCATCCAGTAGTCTATCCTGCGGGCAAGGTCTGCTGCTGAATTCGATTCAAAGAGGAACATACTGTTCAGTGCAAAACCGGGCGCGGCAGAATATTTTGAATCGGCGATAAGGGGGGGAAGTCCACAGGCCATCGCTTCGAGAACTGTCATACTTTCAAGTTCAACTTCTGAGGAGTGAACGTAAAGGTCAGCTTTTCGGTATGCCTGTATCAGCTGCGCGTAGGGGAGGAAGTCGATAACGGGCATGTTGCAGAGGTCCCGGGCCTGTTTTCTCAACTGATTTTTAAGGGGGCCTTTCCCCGAGATGATAAGATTGATTCTATCCCTGTAATGTGATCGTTTTATCGCTTCAATGAGAATTTCATGATTTTTTTCTTTAGCCATGCGCCCGACAGAGAGAATGGTGAAATGGTTGCCTGTCTTTTTCCTTTCACTGGAATGGAGAGGGGTGAATTCAGGAAGTATACCATTGGAGACGACGGTTGTTTTTGTTTTGAGGCCCCGTTTTTTCAGTTCATCAGCGGCAAAGGTGGTGGGGCAGATTACATTGCTGCTCCTGTCATAGATGTCCCGTATAAAGTAACGGTAGAAGAGTTCAATGAGCACGCCGGAACGAAGGCCCACGTTGAAGAGCATGTTTTCCGGCTGCACGTGAAATGAGGTTACCACGGGTTTATTCATCTCGCGGCAGAGGTTGATGGCGGCACGGCCGAGAAAAAAGGGAAACTGTACGTGTACGATATCCGCCCATTCGATGATACTGCGCAGGATGGTTTTTTCAGGCCTGGCAAAGGAAAAACCCATCTTATTGATTTTTGACCTGAAAATGGGGATGTTCATGACGGGAAGGCCGATATGGTCTTCACTGAGTTCACCACCGGTGATGACCTTGACTGAATGTTCCTGCCGAAGGAGTGAGACAAAACGGCGGGTCGATACTACCGCCCCATTGCTGGCATTATCATAGCTGTCAATGATCATGGCGATTTTCATTTTTCTGTTTTTCATGATGATTATTGCCTCATTTTTCTGGTAGTGTATTTTTCCTGTAACCTTTCTTTACTTCTGGCTGAGAGGTATTTTTATCGTTATGAATAATATTCTATACTAAAAGGTTGATTTTATTAACCATAAGGTTAATATATTTATCTTTTTGGTTTTCGTCAATATCATCATCCCGTTTTTTTTGATATGTGCTGTTAAGCTGAAAAATTCTTATCCGGAGACCTTGCCGCCCGTTACGGCGGTGAAGAATTTGCCGTGGTTCTTTCTGATACCGGCAATGAAGGGGCTCTCAAAGTGGCCGAAAAGATCAGGGCCTCTGTTGAGTCTCTTGCCCTTGACCATGAGGATTCTTCGTCTGGATATGTTACCCTCAGTATCGGTGTGGCGGTACTGACACCGGGAACGGGTGTGACGGCATCGGAGATTATCCGCAGGTCAGACGAGGCCCTTTACCAGGCGAAAGAGGCGGGGCGCAACCGGGTCGTTTTTTTTTATGAGGATTCGATACTGACCTGAAGGCTTCTTAACCTGTTAAGGGCGGCAGCCAGTTCGAATTTCCTGAAGGCGGCATAGGCCCCCTTGCGGTATGAGGGAAGTATGGTAAGCCCCCTCCTTTCGATTTCGTCCATGACTATCTGAAGTATCTCTTCAATGCTGCGCCCGTTATCCATAAACCCCTTTGCCATGACAAGTGCATCGCCTATGGCCCTGGTCTGGCTCTCATGGACAATCTGTTCCATTGCGGAGAGGTCAATGGTTTCAGAGCCGAAACTGATTTCCTTAAGAGAGCGCGGGGCCACCTTTACCTGCTTTTTTCCCCGTGATGGATCGATGCTTGCGGCGAGGGGCACGCGCCGGGGCGGTTCTTCCCAGGGGGTCACCGCTTCCGCCACGCGGTTGGTGACAATCTCGGCGGCAATGCGGCGCGCCTCTTTGGTGACATCGGCGGGACGGTAGCTTTCCATGGCGATAACAAGGTCGGCGACATCGAAATAATCACCGGAGCCCCCCATGACCAGGATGGTGGAGATATTTTTTTTATGGTGGAGCTGGCGCACCCTGTCAATAAAGGGTGTGATGGGCTCATTTTTTTTGGCCACCAGGCACTGCATGCGGTGGTCCCGTATCATGAAGTTGGTGGCAGAGGTGTCTTCATCAATGAGGAGGGTGCCCGCTCCCGCTTCAAGGGCCTCCATGATATTGGCTGCCTGGGATGTGCTGCCGCTGGCGTTTTCGGTGCGAAAGGCCCCGGTGTCTTCACCGCCGGGGAGGTTGCTGATAAAGGGAGTAATTGAGACACCTTCGATTCGTCTTCCGTCTTCCCCCCTGATCTTTACCGCGTCAGTACGGGTAACAACCCTTTCACGGCCGTCACCGGGAATATGATTGTAGATACCAAGTTCGATGGCGCCCAGCAGTGTTGACTTGCCGTGGTAGCCGCCCCCGGCGATGAGGGTAACTCCCGCGGGGATTCCCATGCCCTCAACCTTTTCACCAGAGGGCAGCTCAAGAGAAAGCCGCAGAGAAGGGGGGGAAGTAAAGGCAACTGCATCGCGGCCCAGGGGCCGGTCATCGATGCCGCTGCGGCGCGGCAGGAGGGAACCGTCAGCAATAAAGGAGATGAGCCCTTTTTCTGCAAGTAATGACCTGAGGTGGTCGGCGTTTTCAGCGGTTTCAATGTGCCGGTAAAGGATCCGGCTGTCATGGCTTTCGAAGTAAAGGGCCTCGCCGGCAATGCGGGGAAGTTCATCGGTAATCATGGCGATACAGTTTTCTGCGGCAATGCGGCGCCCGAAACCGGGAAGGGCCATGGTAAAGCGGGCCACCAGCGTCGTCTCTTCGATGGTTATGGCAGTGCGCTCCAGTACCTGCTGTCCCGGGGTATCGATGGTAATGGTGCCGCTTTTCCCCGTACCGCGCCGCCCCCGGGCGTGCCGATTGATGGCATCGCTGAAAGAACGGGCCAGGTAATCCCGCAGTGCGATTTCACGGCTTTTGCTGCTGAAAGTATCAGGAGGAAAACCGGTTGTCTCCAGGGGTATATGCAGGGAAAAGGTACTCGGCGTGGCAAAGGGGTCACCCTGAACATGATCGATGGAAAGAAAACCGCCGGGGAATTCATAGCGTCCCCTGGTTTCTTTGTAGAGACGGTAACTCTTACCGTCGATTCTTTTCAGGTAGATTCTCAGGTCTCCAAGTCTTTTCATGGTGAAGATACTATCAGTTTTTCAGGACATGGCAATGCCTTTTCTGGGCTGTGGTGATTTTCTCTGTTTGGAGCCGCAATAGTTTTTTTTTAAAGTTAACATTTTTAACCAAAAATTTAAACTCTGGCCTTGACAATTTAATTTTAGTTAATTACATTAACCGCATGGTTAAGTAAATTGACCAAAACAGTCCGGATGGTTTTTCTTTATCTGACCGTTCCGAGCCAGATTTTTAAATCATGCTATAGTGCGGTATTCAGCCGGACAGGAGAATTTTTCAGTGACGCATCCCGGGGAGAAAAAAGAACAATGAAAAAAGATGATCATGAAGCGCAGCAGGCCATACTGGAGGCGGCAAAGAAAGAATTTGCCGCCCGTGGGTTCCAGGGGGCCCGTACCGCGTCCATTGCAGAAAAGGCAGGGGTCAACAAGGCACTGATTCATTACTACTACAAGAATAAGGAACAGCTTTACCTTGAAATACTGCATCGGAGTATTGGGAAGTTCGATGCGGATTATGATGTTCCTCTCTATATCGGGGAAATGCAGCTTACTGCTTCCCAGAAACTCTATCTTCTTAACTATATTACTGTGGTGGCCCATCTCAGGGCAGTGGACATGGATTTTCAGTATATCCTTCTCTGGGAAATTGCAGAGGGGGGGGAGTATATCCGCAGAGTGGGTGAAGAATATATCGGGCCACGCCAGAAGCTGGTCATGAAGCTTGTTGATGAAGGGATCAAGAGTGGTGAGTTTGAGTCACGGCATCCCCATATGGTTCTTATGGGGCTTACCTCCATGGTTATGTCCTTTACTATTGATATGGATCGGGGATTCAGGTCTTCCCTGCATGACATGGCGGGCCGTAAACTGAAAGAAGAGGATTACCTCGATTTTTTTATCGAGTATATGTTCAAAATGATGCGTCCCCGGGGACGTGAACTGGAAATACCGGAGATTTCTTCATCTATCATGGAATACGTTGATAAATTGATCGAGATGATGACGGAGCGGGGCGTTTCTCCAAAAATGTACGAGGCATTGATCAAACTGATAATAGGTGAGGGAGCAGAAAAATGAAAGAGATTATGAGAGCCATTATAACACTGGTTGCCGTAATGGTAATGACGGCACCGGTTACGGCTGAAAAGAAAAACGAAAAAAATAATCATATTACAAAACCCCCCGTGGGAGTTGAACTGGCGGGTGAGCCGTCAGTGGTTATCGGCGGGGTAAAGATAACCCTTGGCGAGGCCATCAAGCTTGCCATCAAGCAGAACTATGATATCCTCGCGGGAAGTTATGACGTTGCCATGTCGGATACCTACTATCAGCAGTTTCAGAAAAAGTATTCGATATTTCTCAACGCCGAGGGTGGTTATGCTTATAATAAATACCCTTCTTCTCTTGCACTGTTGCAGGGGAAAAAGACCCACGTTCTCGACATGCAGGTGGCCCTGGCAAAAATGTTTTCATCGGGTACCCTGGTCTCAGCGGGCATGCAGCATACCTATACGAACAAGACCCTTCTCCAGTTTCCGCCGGAATATAATCTCGACAGCAGCATGTTCGGCCCGGCAGACTCGAACATGCCCGTCTTCTTTGTCTCGGTTCAGCAGGAACTTTTAAAAAATTTTCTCGGCCATAATGACCGCCGCCTGGAGAAACAGTTGAAGAATGCCACGGCCATGCAGAAGGAGCAGGTGGTGGCAATGCTCTCCATGGTACTGGTGGGGGTCATTGCCGATTACTGGGACCTGGCGGTAAAAAAAATCAAGGTTGAAAACGCTGAGCTGAACCTTAAAGAAACACGCAATGTCCGCAATATTATCGGCCGCAATGTACGTCTCGGTCTGGCTGATGGTTTTACCATTAACTACTATAACATGCTGGTTGCCGGGGCTGAGGCAAGCCTGGTCCAGGCAAAGCAGGAGTACCGCAACGCGCGGCGAAAGTTTCTCTCCACCATAAACATGAGCAGCGATGTAAATGTTGACGGCAAGGTGTTTTTGACAAACAGTCTTCCTCCTCTTAGTGAAGCGGCGGCCCTTAAAAGCGCTTTTGAGAAAAGGGCTGATTATCTTTCCGCCAGGCTTACCCTTAAAAACGCTGAGATGGAACTGGAAATTCAGAAAAACAAGGGGCTTCCCTCTCTGACCGCCGAGGTAAATGTCAGTACCATGGGATATGATAAAAGTTCCGGTACCGCCTATGGTGATGCGGGGAAGTTTTCCTATCCCGGTATCGAGGCGCGTTTAAAACTCTCCTACCCCCTGGATGACCGGGAACAGAAGATAAATGAGAGAAACGCCCGTTTTAAAATCAGGCAGGCAAAGATCAACCTGGACAAGTCAAAACGAACTGTTCGTGACGAGATCAAGACCGCTATTGAGACAATACAGACAAGCCATGCCCTTTATGAAAAGGGTCATACCGCCAGGGTACAGGCTGAGGCATTCTACTACAGGATGCTCCGCAACCTGCGGCGGGGGCGCCTCGACAGTGCCACGGTAAAGAACGGTATCGATGCCATGATCAGTACCCGCCAGCAGGAACTGGAAGCATTAATCTATTTCAACCTTTCCCTGCTTCAGTTCGATGTCGCCAGGAACGAACTATGGGACAGGTATGATATCAATGTCGATCACTATATCCCGAAAGATAAAAAGTAGATAAAAAAGAAGAGGGTTGCAGAGCTGCAGTATTTAATGGAGAAGATATAATGGAAAAGATAATAACCTTTTTAATGCGAAAGAAACTCCTGGTTAACCTGGTGGTGATAATGATACTCTCCGCGGGGCTGGTCACCATCATGAACCTGAACCGTGAGGCTATCCCCGAGGTCAATTTTGACATGGTGACGGTAACCACCATCTATCCGGGGGCCGCCCCTGATGAGCTTGAATCACTGGTCACGGTGCCCATAGAGAAAAAATTGAGAGAGGTGGACAACCTTGACAAGGTACGTTCCTATAACATTGAAAACGTATCCGTCATCGCCATTTACATAGAAGACAAGGCGAGGGACAAGAAACAGGTGGTCCAGGATATAAAAGACGCTGTTGAGAGTGTCACTGACCTGCCGGTAAATGCCGAGGCCCCGGTTGTGGAAGAGATCAAGACTGACAAGACACAGGTCATCGATATTGCCCTCTTCGGGAAAAGGCCCGGTGTGCCCTACGGGAAGATACGCGAGTCAGCCGATGCCCTTGAGGACTTTCTCCTCGAGATCGACGGGGTCGCCGAAGTGCAACTTTTCGGATTTTATGACCGCGAGTATATCGTCGAGGTCGATCCCGTGAAGCTTAAATTCTACCGCCTGGGAATCAACAGGGTCATCAACAGTATCAAGACACGAAATATTGACCTTCCCGGGGGGACTATCAAGGTGGGTAAAAACGAGTATGTTCTCCGTACCAAGGGGCAGTACCGCAATGCCGCCGAGTTGGCTGATACGGTGCTGATGTCAAATGACGCGGGATTCGTAACACGCATACGGGATATTGCCAGGGTGAAGGATGCTTACGAGGAAGCGGATATCTATGAGCGCTTCAACGGGAGAAAGGCGGTGGTGCTGCGCGTCTGGAAAAAGCGCAGCGCTGACGAGATCAACCTTGTACGAAAACTGAAGTCAGGCATCGCGGGCTATAGCCTCGTACACGCAAAGGATGTTGATCTTTCCATCTTCAGTGACTTCAGCCGCTATACCATGAACAGTATCGATTCAGTTATCAGGAATGCCATTACCGGTTTTATTCTTCTTGCCCTTATTCTGCTCGTTCTGCTGGGGTTTCGTATTTCCCTTATTGTCGCCGTCAGTATTCCTCTTTCCTTCATGGTGGCATTCATGGGAATGGGGATGAGCGATATCACTATTAACGTTATCAGTCTTTTTGGTATGATCATGGTCCTTGGTATGATTGTAGACTTTTCCATTGTGGTGGCAGATAACGCCCACCGTTACATGCAGATGGGGCACCATAAGTTTAACGCCATCAAGAAGGGGGTGCTGGAAGTTGTTGCACCCGTCACTGTGACCCTTCTCTGTATCTCAGCTGCCTTTACTCCCCTGCTGCTTCTTTCCGGGATTATGGGCAAGTTTCTCAAGGCAATCCCCATGGTAATCATCATCTGCCTTTTCGCTTCATGGATTATTGCCATGTTTATTCTTCCCACCTTTCTTAACATGTTCGCTAAAGATGAATGCAGTGATGAAGCTGCCTGTGTTGATGACCTGGCGGAAGTTATTGATAAAGGCGCCTTTGGCACGGTACAGCGGGGATATAAAAAGCTACTTGTTGCAGCCATGAACCACCGTTATCTCACCCTGGGGATACTCGTGGCCATGCTGGTGGGCGCACTGGCCCTGTCAAATGTCGTCGGCTTTGTTTTTATGACCGGTGGGGGTGCTGAGCGGTTGAAAATGAAAATAAAATTGCCCATGGGGACTAATCTTAACACCACCCTGCAGGAGATGAAAAAGCTTGAAAAAATCCTGATGAAGATACCGAAGGAAGAAAGAAACGGTATTCGCGGCAGCATTGGGAAAGAGGAGAGTGACGGTCTCGATCCCCGTCCCGGTGACGGCACTCACAAGGCAACCTACAATATATACCTTGTTCCTGAAAAGGACCGAAACAGAACCGCCTACGAAATCGACGCTCAGCTGCGCAGGGATGTGGCTGAGGCAAAGAAAAAGAGAATACTGCGAAAGGATATGCACGTTGTTTTCAGTGTTGAAGAGCGCCAGCCCCCGGTGGGGCGTCCCGTTAACATTGAAATACGCGGTGATGATTTCAGAGTGATGGAAAAGATCGCCGCTGAATATATAAAAGAACTGAAAAGCATGAAAGGAGTCCGGGACATCGATCTCGATTATGAAAGGGGCAAACAGGAGTACCGCTACTTCATCAAGGAGGTTATGGCGGCCCAGACAGGGGTCTCTGCCTATGATGTTGCCATTTCCCTGAACGCCTCCTACCAGGGGGCTGTTGCCACCAATGTCAAGGAGGGAGACGAGGACATTGACATCAGGGTCCGCTTTCCCGAGTATTCACGCAAAAGGCTCTACAGCCTTAACAATGTGATGATCGCCAATAACAGGGGTGGGCTGATACCCCTCAGTACCGTTACCGGGGTAAAAAAACAGCCAGGGGTTTCCCAGATCAGCCGTCTTAATTTTAAGAGAATCGTACAGGTTAAGGCTGATGTTGATATAGATGTCATTACCTCCCAGAAGGCAAACATGCACCTTATGAAAAAGTTTGTCGACATAGAAAAACGCTATCCCGGGTACAGTGTCGACTACGCGGGTGAGCAGGAAGACACCAGTGAAAACATGAAGGAACTGGGTACCTACTTTGCTTTTGCCCTTGCCTTTATCTTTATTGTTCTCGCGGTTTTCATGAACTCCCTGATTCTCCCCCTTGTTGTTATGATCGCCATACCCTTTTCAATGGTGGGGGTTGTGCTTGCCCTCTTTGTCCATGGCGAGCCCATGTCATTCATGTCGACCCTGGGAATATTTTCACTGGCAGGAGTTATTGTCAGCAACACCCTGGTACTGGTGCAGTTTATCAATAACCAGCGTGACCTGCGCCATCCCCTCAAGGAATCCCTGCTGCGCGCCGGTGTCATGCGTCTGCGCCCGGTGCTTCTCACTACGGGCACCACGGTGCTGGCACTTTTTCCTACCATTTATGGTTTTGGCGGAAAAGATTACATGGTGGGGCCCCTGGCACTGAGTTTCGGTTACGGCCTGATTTTTGCCACCTTTATTACCCTGGTGCTGATACCGACCTTTTACTACATTGCTGAAGATGTCAAGGGGGCTGTCGCGCGAATACTGGCACCCCTGGGTATAAAGATGAATCCTGCTATCTATGAGGGAGCCATTGAATCAAGCACCTTCGAGGCGGGTTCCGCCTCAACAAATCTTATGCCAGAGCCTGGTGATGGGGCAGGGGGGGAAGTTGATGCCCCCCGGGAGGAAGAACCTGTTACCGGGATCGATGTATCTTCTGAAAAGAAAGGAACCGGCAAAACCGTAAAGAAAAAAGTCGCAAAGAAGAGGGTCAGAAAGAAACAGTAACGACAATGAAGGCGCGAAAGTCTTTTCGCGTCTTCATTGTCATAAAAATTTTTTGAAACATTTCCTGAAATAAAAAATTTATAAAGTTCTGGACAGAAAATGTTTAATTGATTAGTTAATTAAACATTTAATAAATTTTTTCCTGCCCTTTCCAGAAACAAAAAGAAGAGATTGTCGGCAGAAAGGGCAGAAAGGAGAAAGGGGGAGCATGAACATTTTGCCCCCCGGGAGGGAGAGAAGATGAGCAGGAACAGGAAAGGTTTGAAGATTCTCATGGTGACGGATGTTTTTGAGGGAGCCCGTAACGGAGCCATGGTGTCAACGGAACGTTTTGTTACTCTTCTGAGAGAAAAAAACGAGGTGACGGTACTGGCAACAGGGGAAGAAATGCCCGGCAAGGTGGTGCTGAAGGGTTTTTATGTTCCCCTGCCCTTTGCGCGGCGTATCATGCAGAAGATGGGGTTCATCTTTGCCTGGCCGCAGGGGGATATCCTGCGGCGGGAGATTGCTGAAGCGGATATCGTGCATATCCAGTTTCCTTTTTTCCTGGGCATGCGGGCATTACGCATTGCCAGGTCTCTTGGTAAGCCGGTGGTGACATCATTTCACGTTCAGCCTGAAAACATGTTTTATAATGTAGGGCTGCGCAGCCCCCGCCTGGTCAGAGCCGGCTATCGTTTTTTCCTGAAGCACCTCTATAATCTTTCTGATGTGGTGATCTGCCCAAGCCTTTTCGGTAAAAAAGAACTGATTCGACATGGCCTTACCAGTCACGCCACGGTTGTCTCTAACGGCATACTTCAGAAATATCATCCCGTGAAGGTGGAAAAGAAACCTGAATTCGAAAACCGTTTTGTAATCTTTACCGTGGGGCGTCTTGCCCGGGAAAAAAGACACCAGCTGATTATCAGGGCCATTGCCGCTTCCCGTCACGCGGAGGATATTCAGCTGGTCATTGCCGGCGACGGGCCTCTTAAAGATGATATAATCAGGGCGGGGCATTCACTTCCCCATGCCCCCGTGGTGGGGTATGTCAGTGACAGCGAGCTTATTGACTACTACAACATGGCTGATCTCTATGTTCATGCCTCTGAGGTTGAACTTGAATCCCTGACGGTTCTAGAGGCAATGGGGTGTGGACTTCCCCCCATCATATCAGACGCCCCAACAAGTGCCACGGGCCAGTTTGCCCTTGATGATCGCTTTCTTTTCAGGAACGGCGATGCTGCCAGTCTTACTGAAAGAATCGATTTCTGGTATGAGAACAGGGAAAAACTGAAAGCCAGTTCAAAAGAGTACCTGAAACAGGCAGAAGCCTTTCGTATTGAGAATTCCCTCACCCGGATAATGTCTGTCTATCATGAAGCCCGCACCCGCCGGGAGGCATCCCTTTGCCGTGAGCAGGAGGTGCGCTGTCCTGCCTACGGTCATTCAAAGCAGGGGATTTCATGAAAGTTGTATTTTCAAAAATTATACTTGATTGCTAAAGAGATGGGGGATAGAATCCTGTTACTATTTTCCGTAAGGAGTCGCATATGGCCGGCAATGACATTTCTGTACTGATCGTTGATGATGAAGAAATGGTACGAAGTATTCTGCAGGATTTTCTTGATGATGAAGGTTTCGAAACAGATATTGCCGGCACAGGAAGAGAGGGGCTTGATCTGCTTGATTCAAAAAATTTCAAGGCCGCCATTGTTGACATGTCTCTTCCTGATATGAATGGAAATGAGTTTATTAAAAAGGCCCTGGAAAAATATCCGGATATCTGTTGCTGTGTCCATACAGGTTCGTCAGATTATACTATTCCCGGGGAGCTGCAGGAAAAGGGGCTGACGAGAGAGCATATTTTCTTTAAGCCGGTACAGGATATGATGATCTTCAGCACTACCATCAAGGATCTCCTGGGTATCAGTTAGCTTTGCCAGTAAAAGGCCCGCTGCCGGTTTCCCGGTAATTTTTTTCTGGTTAACCCTCTGACAGGATGACAAGGGCGTCCGCTGCCACGGGGCGGCTTCCCGCAATAATCAGGGGGTTGATGTCAATCTCTGCTATTTCAGGATATTTTATCACACAATCAGAAATTCCCACCAGTGTGTCGATGAGGGATTTCCTGTCAACAGCGGGACTGCCCCTGAATTCATCAAGAAGTGCCGCGGCGCGCAGTTCCCTTATCATTTCATCTGCATCCTCCCGGGAAAGGGGGGCGACGCGAAAGGTAATATCTTTCAATGCCTCGGTAAAGATTCCCCCGAGGCCAAACATGACACAGGGACCAAACGTTTCATCCCGGGTCACGCCGGCAACAAATTCCCTGGTGCCTCTTACCATCTCCTGGACCAGTACACCCTGGAGAAGAATGTCCTTTGATGTGATGTCATTGTATGCCCGGATCAGTGATTCTTCGTCACTGATATTGAGGTGTACCATGCCGCTTTCAGTTTTATGCATCAGGTTGTGGTCACATCCCTTCACCGCGACGGGATAACCGATTTCTGATGCGGCGGCAATTGCTTCATCGCAGTGTGTTGCAAGAGACTCCCGTGTAACAGGGACACCTGCGCCGGCGAGAAGAAGCTTGCTGTCATATTCAGACAGGGCTTTCTGCTTTTTCATTACAGCATTTTTCAAAAGTGTTTCCATTTTTTCGGCTCCTTCGTTCGGTAAAACTGTAGAACTGGTGCGAAATTTCAAGGGCCCGGACTGCCTGTTCGGGTGATTCGAAAAGGGGCAGGCCGTGTCTGCGTCTGATGGGAATAATTTTTTCCAGGGCATTGGGTGAATACATTGCCGCGGGTTTGCCGAACGCCTGGCACATCTTCTGCAGCTCCAGGAGAACATCGATGACGAATTCCTGCCAGATACTTGCCAGGGGAAGGAGTCCGTCGACCTCGGGAGCGGAGAGAAGTATTTCGAAAATGTCAAGATAGGCCTGGGGGGGGGCAGGGCCCAGGTCAACAGGATTTTTGACATTGAATATCTGTCCCGTTTTTTTCAGTTTTGACTGGGTTTCATCGGAGAGGGTGACGATCTCCAGCCCCCTGTCGGAAAGGATATCCGAGGATATGCCGCCAAAGGCCCCTGAATTCGTGAAGACGGCAATTTTTTTTCCGCGCAGGGGAGGCATAGAGGTGAATATCTTGGGAAGGGCATGAAGTTCTTCGATGGAGTTGACTCTCAGGATTCCTGACTGTCGGCATGCCCTGTCAAAAATGAGATCATTGTTGGCCATTCCTGCAGTATGGGACATGGCAGCCTTCGCTCCTGCTTCGGTACGCCCCACCTTGAAGATGAGAACGGGTTTTCCCGCTTTACGGGCGGCTTTCATCAATTTACGTCCATTCGTGACGTTTTCAAGGTAGAGTCCTATGACCTCGGTTTCGTCTCCGGCAAAGTATTCGATCATATCGGATTCATCAAGATTGGCCTTGTTGCCGATACTGACCATTTTATTCAGGCCGGTAACATCGGATACCAGTGATTCAAGAATGAGGACCCCAACACCACCGCTCTGGACGATGTATGAAAGGGTGCCGGGATGGTCGTAGATTTCTCTCAGCATTTCTATCATGATTTGTGACGTTCCGTAGAAGTTGCAGAACCGGTTGTGTGCACTCATGGTGCCGAGACAGTTCGGGCCGATATAGGTCATGCCGTACCGGGCCGTTATCTCGTCGAGTTTTTCCTGGAGGGAAGTACCAGCGTCTCCCTCTTCGGAGAAACCGGCGGATTCAATGATGACATTTTTTATTCCCTTTTTCCCGCATTCTTCCATAAATTGAGGTACTACTTTTGCGGGGGTTATGATTACCGCCTGTTCCGGAATCAGGGGAAGTTCATCCATAGATGTATATCCCGGGCACCCCTCTACATCTTCTCCCTTTCTATTGATTACATAAATGGGGCCCTGGAATTCCAGGTGAACCTTGAGGCCGGTGCAGATGGTTGCTCCGAGGTTAAAAGGTGAATTCGATGCACCGATGATTACCACCGAGGCGGGATTAAAATATGCATCCATTGTAAATTCCTTATGTTTATTTAATTATTCGATTGACGTATTAAACGGTGTTTACTAAAATTAACTGCGTTTATTGTCATGTCAAACTTTTTTTATTATTTTCAGAAAACCAGGATAAATTTCAGCAATACCTGTTTCGTTTGTTGAATGTTTGTTATTTTGGTACCTGTAAGGAATTACTCTGCAATGTGGCTTGACAGCAGGGACATGACCTTGAAAGATGCTGGTAATGAATGACAAATGAAAGAAAATTCACTATGGTGCAATACCTTTTGGAGGTACCCCGATGTTAATGAAATATACCTTTTTCGATACACCTGTTTTAAAGACCTTTTTTAAGTGGTTTTCCATAATCGGTCTGAAACTGGCGGGATGGAAACGCGTGGGGCGCCTCCCTGAAGAAAAAAAATATGTTATCATTGCCGCACCCCATACGACAAACTGGGATATGCCTATAACGATGATGCTTGCCTTTGCTTATGGCGTTAAAATTTACTGGGTAGGGAAATCATCCCTTTTCAAGTTTCCCTTTAAGACCATCATGCGCTGGATGGGGGGCATTCCTGTTGATCGCGCCAAAAACAATAACATGGTGGATGCCACGGTGGAAGTTTTTAATTCAAGTAAAGAGCTGATCATTGCCGTACCCCCGGAGGGAACACGCAAAAAGGTACATTACTGGAAAACGGGTTTCTACTACATTGCCCGCGGCGCAGGGGTTCCCATCGCAACGGGGTTTCTCGATTATCCGTCAAAGACAGGTGGTATTGGTCCGGTTATTTATCCTACAGGGGATCTTGAAGCGGACATGGAAGAAATAAAGAAATTTTATTCCGGCATTACAGGTAAGTACCCGCGGCAGTACAACGATGCGGATGTACATTCTTCAAAAAATCCTCTCAAGAAACACGGGTAAGGAGAAGGAATACCGCTTCATTCAGGCGTCATATCCCATGGTCACTTCCAGGGAACTGCCGTTGTTTTTCTGGAGAAGAGAGTGGACGATGGAGAGAATTTTTTCAGGTGCCTCCTGTTTATTAATATATCCTTTTGCTCCTGCATCGAGGGAAAGTTTCGCATAAAGTGATTCTTCATGCATGGACATGACCAGTATGGGTAACTCTGGTTTTTCCCTGTGAATCACTCGTACCATTTCTATCCCGTTCCCATCTTTCAGGTTGATGTCTGCAATGATCAGATCAGGATTGGTTTTCTCTATCATTTCAATGGCCTGATGACGGTTGTCGGCGGAACCGTATACAATAATATCATGCTCATTGTTAAGAAGTTGTTCCAGCCCTTTCCTGAAAACAGCATTGTTTTCCACGATAAGAATCTGGTATCTTGTTTTTTGCGGATTTTCTGGCATTGCATCTTTCCATTTTTTAAAGGTACCGGAATGTCTGGCCCGGTTCTGTAAATCTCCTTTGTTTAAAAGTTTTTCCCCCTTATTTTTTGATAATAACCATTCAGCATAAAAAAAGTGGCCCTGTCGAAGAAAAGAACCACACGGTTATTCAATTCTACTGCTTCTTTATAGCTGGTAAGATCTCCGTAGAGTTTATCCATGACAAAGAGCCAGAGGTGTCGTTTTTGAAGAACCATGGCCTTTTGAACCTGTGGAAATGGTATATTCTGGTCAAAACGATCGCGTCCGAGGCGGCGATAGCGTTCTTCGATTTTTTCCTTCGGGTAGTCTTTGACTATCCATTTTGAAAGGTCCCTGTAGATAACGTCACTGGCGTTGTAAATTTGTTCCCGATTCAGGTTATGATAGCCCGTCGTGTCATTGTTTTTCAGAAGATCATTCATGAACCGCTCGGTGATCTCCTGGTGGTTTTCCTCAACGAGTTTTACGAACCTGTTGAAAAGTATATTTGGTTTTCTTAACATGGTTTTATGACTCCCTGATCTTTTTTATCATTAGCCGAATATTTTTTCCATGTTGACATATTTTTCTATCATTTGTGAAAGCAGTTTTATTCTCTCTTCGTTTTCCCGTGTGAGAAGGGCCTCCATCCTGTCGATTTGCTTTGATACCTGAAATGTATCAATGGATACAAGAAGAAGGGGGATGTCCTTTTCCGTTGCCTTTGCAATGATATTGGGGGGAGGTAGAATATTATTGGTAAGAATAATACCTACGGTGTCACTCTCCAGTGCAGCGAGGATCATGTCACTTCGGTCGCCGCTGGTAATCAAAAGCTTGTTTTCCTTGTTGAAGAGAGGGTTGCGGAGTGACTCACCAGTTGACATGGCACCGACGAAAATATTTTTAACAATATTATTAAGCCCCTTGTCTCCGGCAATGACTTTCGCAAAGAGCCTTTCTGCCATGTAGTTGACGGTAAAATAGGTGAGCTGTTCCTTGTAGGGAAGCACGCCGAGAATTTCCACACCCATTTCCTTAATGGCAGCGCTGCATGTATTTTCGAAATCATCCACGTCATGTACATTGTTGACAATAATGCCGGTAAAATCAACAGAGCTGAGGTCACAGTAATGTTTCAGGTATTTAATGTCGTCCATTATCAGGTCATTGTCGCCGCTTACAACAACAATGAATTTCCCGCCTACATAGTTTGATATTGATAGTGAATCAAGGTGTATTGATGCCCCGTATGAGAGATCCCTTCCCCCCTCAACAAAGAGGTAGTCTCTGCCCTTGCCGATGTTTTCTGCCATCTCTTTAACTGATTCCCTGAGGCGTGTTTCATCGTAGACATATTTCAGTTTTGAATGATTAAACCCGAGTGAAATGCTCTCCGGCTCTTCGTCGATTCCGAGAATGTTGACCATCAGGTTGGCGTCATAGTCCCAGTTTTTCTTCCTGCGGTAGATAAGGCGGTCCCCGAAGGGTTTAATATACCCGTAATCGCTTTTAGACGCGGCTGCAAGTCCCACGATGACACTTGTCTTACCCGCGTTTTCTCTCGCTGATGCTATTGTTATTGTTTTCATTTACTATCCTCCTTCGGGTTACTGATTAATATCCGGGTATCGATTGCCTTTAATCCTCTTTCCTGCTCATAAACAACAACAGGGTTAATCTCGATATCTGTTATCCGGTTGCATTTTTTTATTATTGTGCCTACTTTTATAATTGTGTCAACAAGTCCTTCAATATCTTTTCGTTCTTCTCCCCTGACACCAAGGAGAAGGGGGTAAGTCTTGATCTCTTCGAGCATTCCCACTACCTCCTGCCTGTTCAGCGGAAGAGCCCGGAATACGACATCTTTGATGATTTCGACATAAATTCCTCCCAGTCCGCACATGACAACGGGGCCGAAGGCTGGATCCCGCCGTGCCCCCACGATTATTTCAGTGCCTTCTGCGACCTGTTCAGTGATTTCAAAGCCGTCAATGACTGCTGAAGGGTTGTAGTTGAGGCAGTTTTGCCTGATGGCTTCAAAGGCATCGATGATTTCTTCTTTATCATCGAGGTTGAGGGCAACACCCCCGGCATCACTCTTGTGGAGAATGTCACGGGAGACAACTTTCATGACAAGGGGGTATCCCAGGCATTCGGCGTATTCAACCGCCTGGTCAAGGTTCTGGGCGATGCGTGACTGCGGTACCGGAATCCCCGCCGCCTGCATGACCGCCGCCCCTTCGTTGGCAAGAAGAAATGAACGGCCTTCTGACTGGGCCCTGTCAATAATTTCGTTTATTGTCGCCATATCGATGGACGCCCAGTCCTGTGCATTATTTCTTGTTTCAAGGTATGAACGGTAACGATAGCCTA
Organism: uncultured Leptospirales bacterium; assembly: GCA_964534225.1. GTDB lineage: Bacteria > Spirochaetota > UBA4802 > UBA4802 > UBA5550 > CAZHNW01. The sequence continues at coordinate 107,930 of CAZHNW010000001.1, forward strand.
CGGCGAGAGCGGAAACGGCTTCATCAACATCACTATAAACGGGAACGTTCTCTTTCTGCAGCGTGTCGATAACAGAAGTGACACTGCTGCCTCCAACAATAGCATAAACGGCGGGTTTACCTGCCTTTTTGTGTTCTCCCCAGGTTTTTCGTATCATGGGGGCGAGGTTTTCCGTGTCAAAAGTAGCTGTTTCGCAGTAGAGGGCGATAGTGCTGTGTATGTCAGGCGCTGATGCGGGAGCACTGAGGGCAAGGTTGTAATCATGTGATGCGGCTCCCCCGGTTATGTCAATGGGGTTGCGTGTTGACCCGAAGACGGGGGTGGCGGGGCCGAAAATTTCTCTGAGGGCAGTCTGGTCGTCATACATCTTTATGCCGTATTTTTCACAGGCATCAGTGGCCATGACGCCGATACCCCCGCCATTGGTAATGATGACAGTATTGTCTCCCCCGGGCATGGGAGATGAGGAAAGATAGCTGCACCAGTAAAAGGCGTCTTCAAGGCTTTCCGCACGCAGCGCCCCGCACTGCCTGATAATGGCATCGAATACGGCGTCTGATCCCGCCAGTGAACCGGTGTGTGAGGCCGCTGCCATTGCCCCCCTGCGGGACCTTCCTGCTTTCAGGATAATGACAGGCTTGACCCGGGTTGTCTTTTCGAGCGATTCGATAAAGCGTTCTCCCTTTTTGATGCCTTCGATATACATAAAGATAACAGCGGTGGCGGGGTCTTCACGAATATAGTCGAGGCAGTCGGCCTCGTCAATGTCTGCCTTGTTGCCAAGTGAGACCATTGCACTGAGGCCAATGTTTGACGCGGCGGTCTTCCCCATCATGGCGATACCCAGGGCGCCGCTCTGGGTGAGAATGGCAACATTGCCCCTGGTGACTTCTGTTGCGGCAAAGGTGGCGTTCAGGTTTGCCGCCGCGGAATAGATGCCGAATATATTGGGACCAAGGATCCTTGTTCCCTTCTGTGCGGCATAATCTATGATTTCATTTTCTTTGTCATGTTCACCGATTTCTGAAAAGCCCGAGGTGATGATCTGTACCTGTTTGACACCGCTGTCGACACAGTCCTTTACCGCTTCGAAAACATGCTCAGCGGGGATGCATATCACTGCCGCGTCAACTTCCTGCCCAATAGAAGAAACAGAGGGGTAGGCGGTATGCCCCAGTATCTCTTTAGCCGAGGGGTTGACAGGATAGATAGCACCTCTGAACCCTCCCCCGGCAATGTTTCGTACAACACTGTTGCCGATTTTACCTTCGGTGGAAGAGGCTCCCACAATGGCGATGCTTTCAGGTTCGAAGAGGTATTTCATGGAGTGCATGACTCCCCCCTGTAAGATTTTTTTTAATTTTTATCATTGTTAAGCCTGTTGACCACCTGTCTCCCTGAACCGCATGGTCAGCTCATATACATTGTCTTCGACCCGTTTTTGCAGGTCGGTAAATGTCTTTTCGAATACGTGCATCATCGGTTTATTCTCAACAAGGACATCGGCAGTGAATCCAAGGAGACCGTCACGTTTTGCAAGTATGGTCAAATACTGAAGCAGCACGGTTCCGATTCCATTGTTATGGTAGTCGTCACGTACCGCGAAGGCCACCTCTGCAGTGTGACTCTGTTCGTCCTTGATGATCTGCCCCATGCCGGTAATGATCTCCTGGCCGTTCTCTTCACCTGAGGCAAGTATTACCATTTCTTTCGTGTAGTCGATGACAACCATTTCCTGGCGCATCTTGTGGGGTATGTCCATGCGTATGGACATGAAACGCCGCTGCAGGCTCTTGTCGGAGAGGGCGTAAAAGAAATCCTTGATGAGGGGTTCGTCGTTTATCTTGACGGGCCTCAGTTGCAGTGACAGGCCGCTTCGGGTGGTACGGATCGTTTCAAGATGTTCAGGGTACTCACCCTTCTTTCCGGGGATGAAGGCCTGGTCTTCGTAGATGAGTTTCAGCTTTTTTGCTTCTTCAATGAGCCAGGGTCTGAACTTCGGGTGGGCTATGGCTATGAGGTCCATGGCCCTTTCCCTGATGTTTTTCCCGTGTATGTAGGCGATGCCGTATTCACTGATGACATAACGGATGTCTCCCCGGTTGAGGGTAACACCGGCGCCGCTGTCGAGAAAGGGAACGATACGTGAAACTTCGCCGTTACGTGCTGTTGACTGTATGACAAGTATGGTTTTTCCGTTGGGAGCGAGAACCGCGCCGCGCATGAAATCAGCGTGTCCCCCGATACCGCTGTAGAATGTTCTTCCTACTGATTCGGATGTTGACTGCCCTGTAAGGTCGATCTGCAGGGCAGAGTTAATAGCCGTCATGTTGTTTATACGGCCGATATTAATGGGGTTGTTGGTATAGTCAATGGGGCGAAATTCTATCGAAGGGTTGTCGTTCAGGAACTCATAGGTTTCCCTGGTTCCCATGCAGAAAGAGGCGACAGTTTTCCCCCGGTTGAGGGTCTTTCGGCTGTTGTTGATGGTCCCGTTCTGTATCAGTTTGACCATGGAATCGGTAAGGAGCTCAGTATGGACACCAAGGTTTTTTTTCTCCTGCAGGTTGTGAAGGATCGCGTTAGGAAGACTGCCGTAGCCGAGCTGAATGCAGTCGCCGTCATTGATGATCCTGCTGACGTAACGGCCGATTTCCTGTGCCACTTCGTCAGATACACGGGGGTTGTATTCCATCAGGTCCTCGTCATAAGGGATGATAAAATCGACATCAGTGATATGGATGAAGGTGTCGCCGTGTATGCGCGGCATCCGTGAATTGACCTGGGCAATGATGGTCTGGGCCTTTTCAAGGGCCGATTTGGTAATGTCAACGCTGATGCCGAGGCTGACATAGCCGTTCTTATCCGGGGGAGAAACCTGGATAAGAGCCACGTCTATTTCAATTCGTCCCGACCGCATCAGCCTTGGGATATTGGAGAGGGATATGGGGGTATAATCTGCAAGACCCGTGTTAATGGAGTTTCGTGTGGAATCACCGACGAAAAAGGAATTGTGTCGAAAGTTGTAGTTGAACTTTTCGTCTGAATAGGGGGCCACCCCCAGGGACCAGACATGCATGACCTCTGTTTCGGCAAAGGCCTTTGGATGTGAGTCGATATATTCAGTCAGGGCCGAGATGAGATACTGCGGCTCACCACACCCTGTGCTGATAAATATTTTATCACCACGGTGAATAGTTTTAAAAATTTTATCGGCGGGTACAAATTTTTCCGGGTATTTTTCTTTCCATGCATCAATCCATGAATTTTGATTTTTTTCATCCATGTAGATGACCCCCTGATTTTAAATGTAATATATATGATACATTACAATAATGCAATAGGTAAAGGGATATTAATAAAATAGAAGATTTACCGTTTTTCGGATGGGGGATTTTCCTATGAATATGTAAAAGCTGTCTAATGACACTTGCCCCGAAATTTACTGTGACTGGTTTCTCTGGAGCCAGAGCGTCGCCTGCTGTACCAGTTCAATGGCACTTTTCAGATTCAGCTTTTCTTTGATGTGGGCGCGGTGATTTTCTACTGTTTTTACGCTTATGTGGAGTTTTCCGGCAATTTCCCTTGTGCCAAAGCCCTGTCCGATAAGCTGGAAGACTTCAAGTTCGCGGTCAGTGAGGAGGTCTATGGGAGAACTCTCATCTTTATTTTTTCCGTCAAAGAACATGCTGAAAATGCGCGTGGCGATTTCATTGCTGACGTAGATGTTGTCGTTGAGGACGTGGTTTATGGCCTTCAGGATGGTTTCCGGGGCTTCCTGCTTCATGATATAGCCCCTGGCTCCGGCACGGAGTGCCCTTTCGGCATAGATTTTTTCATCGTGCATCGAGAGAACGATAATGAGCATTTCAGGAAACCTGAGTCGGATATCCTTGATCAGTTCGATGCCGTTGCGGTCTTTCAGGGTAATATCCACAATGACCATGTCAGGTTTCTGTTCCTTGACAATGCGCAGTGCCTCAAGGGAGTCTTCTGCCTCACCGACAATTTCCATGCTTCTGTCATTGTTAATCAGCTGAGCCAGCCCTTTTCTGAAAATGGGATGGTCTTCAACGAGGATTATTCGTGTTTTACCCTTATCGCCTAACTGTTTTTCCTGCATGGCAAATTCTGTTTTTCTTTTTTTGGACAGCAAAGACGTGGTAGTTGAGGAGAAGGG
>CAZHNW010000001.1:112119-137263 GCA_964534225.1 uncultured Leptospirales bacterium
TTTCGGAAAAACAAACGCCAAAAAAAGAGCAATGTTCTCTGTTTTTCTTTTTTTTGAGCGATATCTAATGATGCTGAATGTTGATATCTGATTTTTTCATGATGCAACTGACGCTTGTTCCGCCGGACCTGTTTGTTCTGATATCAAGGGTTGCGTTGATAAGTCGCGCCCTGTATTTCATTATATTGATTCCCATACCTTTCATGGTGTCAAGCAGCTTTTCTATGCCGATACCATTGTCTTTTACTTTCAGGGCAATCAGGCCTTTTTGTTCGTTAATGGTTATTTCGATTTTGTCTGCCCGGCTGTGTTTGATGGCATTGTTGGTGGCTTCCTGGGCTATCAGGTAGAGGTGGGTAGCCGCGATGTTGTCTTTCATGTGAAGGGATTCATCATGTTCGAAGGTGCAGGTAATACCGAAGAGTTTCTGAATATTTGTGGCAAGGTCTTCAAGAGCAACAATCAGTCCGTCTGCATCAATGTCCACGGGGACAAGGCCTTTGACCAGGCGTCGGGTGTGGTCGATTCCTTCGGAGATGAGTGTGTTGATTTCCCTGACATCGGTGACCTCTTTAATGCCTTTTTTTTCAAGTTTCTGTTCGAGAAGGTTCATCATGAACTTGACTCCCACCAGATGGGGGCCCAGGCCGTCATGCAGGTTATTGCCAATCTGCTGCCTTTCCTGTTCGCTGATGCGGATTATTTCAGACTCAAGCATTTTTTGTTCGGTTATGTCGGTGAAAGAGGCAACACTGCGGCGTGTTTCAGGGATCATGTTTAATGTTGCGTAGACATCCTTGACGTTCCCGAGGCGGTCGATGAAGTGTGCCTCGTAGTTGCGGGGCGCTGCTTCAGGGGAGATGCGGCGCAGATTATGGTATTCCTTCATGCGGTCAAGGTCTTCGGGGGCGAAGAAGTCCGTCCAGCTCATGCTTCCCTCGATTTCATTTCTGCTGTAGCCGGAGAGTTTTTCGAACTCCCTGTTAGCATATGATATGGAGGTGTCTTCTTCTATAAGAATGGTGGCGTTTCCTGTTGTTTCAAAAATAGTGCGGTAGAGGTTTTCTGACTCTTTCAGGGCCCGCATCATCTCCTTCTGGTTTTCTTCTATTTCGATGTTTCGAAATTCAAAGGCGAGGTCATTGACTGCTTCTTCGAGGAGAAACTGTTGTTCCTGTGCCTCTTCTTCTCCCTTTTGAACTGTAACGGAAAGGATACCGTAGATGGTGTCATTGTATTGTATTTTTGCCGTTAGTGACCCCAGAAGGCGGTCAGGGTCTTCGATGAGGGGGTGTTCGCTTTTGGTAATGGGTGACTCGTTGATGAGGATATCATTTTTCGACAGGGACTGGTAGACGAAACTGGCCAGCCCGATATTGTTGAAACCACTGCTGGTGTTGGTAAAGAACTTGTCGAATCCTGAATGGGCAAGTTCTGCAATGCTCCCTTTTTTGTTCAGGACAGCCATCCAGCATGAAAGATACCCCCCGGTGCTGGTAAAGGCCTGGCAGATATCTGTAGGGGTCCATTTTTTTTTCTTTTGCCTGAATATAAGCTGGTTCAGGTTTCTTATGGCCCTCAGCTTAAGATTGAGTTTTTCTATGTTATCGCAGGTGGTATTATTACAGTGGTCTTTTTGGGTCATTACTTTCCTGTCTCTCCGCAGGAGCGGGTCTGTAACGCGGGAAATTTTAGATTTTTTTATCTTTTACTTATCAGGTGACACCCGCCTATTAATCAACAGTTTATTTCCAGTGAACAGAAAAAGAGATGTTTTCCTAATGATTCTCCTGCAGGTACCTTTCATAATTTTCGAGAACACCTTCCCTGTTTCGTTCTCCGATCTTTGAATTGCCTACATAGATGCTCCATGGTTCAAGGTCCCGGCTGATGAGGGAGTTGGCCCCGATTGCCGTCCCTTCGCCGATGGTGACACCGGGAAGAATGACACTGTTGGCCCCCACTGTGGCGAAGCGGCCGATGGAGACAGGGGCCCTGTGGGGATTGCGGTATTTTTCATCAATGGTGGGATTGCCGAATCCCCAGTCTTTGAAATCGTCGGTGCTGGCATATATCTTGCTGCCCTGGAAAAGCCCGACGAAATCACCGATTTCAATAACGTCACCGCCGCTGATAAAGACAAAACTTGCAATATGAACATTATTGCCTATGGTAAGCTGCCGGTTCGCGTAGATATGCGAAAAGGCATCGATGATAATGTTTTTGCCAAAGGAAATATTTTCGAGCCCGCTGATTTTTGCGGGGTGGTAAATGGTGACACCGGGAATCCGTTTTTTTCTCATGGAAAGCTCCTTGAAAACGGCTTTAGAGTAAATGATAATTACCTGAAATTTGCCGCCCTCCATGCCTTGCCAGTGAGGAACATAAAGATGCGGGAGTGCAGGAAATTTTTATTGTAATGAATACTTTTGTAAAATGTTTTGCCCTAATTGTCAAAGGATTTTTAAACTTTGACTGCAGGGAAAAATCAGCGGTGTCTTCACTCTTCAGAAAGTATAAAAATTTCTTTTCTCAACACTGACGCCATGATTAAATGACAGTATGAAACTTTCGCTTCTTGAAATCGAATTTTATCTCCCCGGGTGCCGCTCCCTTAAAGAAAAGAGACGCCGCCTCAGGGGGCTTCGTGACCGCTACGGCCGGCTCCCCGGCGTGGCCCTCTGTGAGTCAGATTTTCAGGATATCCATGATCGCAGCCTCTGGTCAATTGCCGTTATCGGTTCTGATAAAAAAATCGTTGATGCCAGTATTGCCTCTCTGCAGGAATCAATCGAGGAGGTCGTTGATGCCCTTGTTGCGGCATCACACCGTGAAGACCTGTGAGCTTTCATGTTACCATACGTTTCTACGAAGAGCTGAATTTTTTTCTGCCCAGGCAGATGAGAAAGCAAGATATCATCGTAGATTTTGGGGGACGCCGTTCAGTCAAGGACTTTGTGGAGTCCATGGGGGTGCCTCACGTCGAGGTAGACCTTATACTGGTTCATGGCCGTTCTGTTGGCTTTGATTATATTGTCAGAGACGGTGACCGTATCAGCGTCTATCCTCTTTTTGAATCACTTGATATTACCGGGGTGACGCGTCTGCGCCCGGAGCCCCTCAGGGAGAGCCGTTTTGTTCTCGATGTGCACCTGCGTAAACTGGCGCGCAATTTGCGCCTTTTCGGCTTCGATACCGATTACGAAAAAGAGCGGGATGATGACGAGCTGGCACGTATCGCCGAAGAAGAGAAGAGGATTCTTTTGACCCGGGACAGGCAGCTTCTCATGCGTCGCGTTGTTGACCGGGGCCTGTATGTGCGCAGTACTGATCCCGACGGGCAGATACGGGAGATACTTGCCCGCCTTGATCTCTCCAGGCAGTGCCACCCCTTTACGCGCTGTATTTCCTGCAACGGTCTTCTCGAAAGGCTTGACTCCCCGGTGGATGCGACCATACTTGCAGAGATCCCTCCCGGTGTGCGGTCATGGTGTGATGAGTATCACGTCTGCCGAAAGTGCCGCCGCCTCTACTGGAAGGGGAGCCATTACGAAAAGCTTCAAAAAAAAGTTAATGATATTTTAGATGAAGTAAGGAAGTAAAAGCAGCGTGACCGTCACCAGAAGTATTGTTCAGTATACTCTCACTGAGAAAGACCATGCCATGAAGAACCCCTTTCTCGAGGAAGTTACCTCCCTCCTGCAGTCGGCGACTTCCCCCGCCGAGGGGGCCCGCCGCCTGACGGAAGAGCGTGCCCGCCTTGTGATGAAGTATGCCTTTACCATTCCCTATCATGCACTTATTCAGGAGATCGCCGCCCACGGTCCCCTGGTGGAGATCGGCGCCGGGAACGGTTACTGGGCATGGATGCTTTCCCAGGCGGGGGCTGATGTGGCGGCCATCGATCTCTTCTCTCCCGATGAAGTCGAAGCCTGGGATTTTACGGGCATGAACCAGTGGTATGACGATTCATGGTACTTTATCGACCAGGGGCCGGCGGAGAGCGCCGGGGGCTGGCCCGAACGGAGTCTCTTTCTCGCCTGGCCCCTCTATGCTGATCCCATGGCCATCATCGCACTGGATGCCTATGAAAATGCAGGGGGCCATACCGTTATCTTTCTCGGGGACGCGTCAATGGCGGGGGATGAAAACTTCCATCGAAAACTCGCCTCGCTTTTACCGGTAAAGCGTATTGACTGCATGGGGTGGCCGGGACTGCACGAAGAACTGGTCATTGCCTCGCTTGTGTGAGGAGTGGCTTTATTTTATCCCGTGCACCGGGAAAATATTTTTCTTAATCGAATCAATAACTTCCTGTGCCGCGGCAATGGCTTTGTCCTTTTCTTCGCCAAAGACGGCAAAGGGGGGTTCATCAAGGCTGCCCGCCGTGGCCTCGGGACCGAACATCATGCCGCCGATACTTCCTGCAAAATCATCTTCAGGTTTTATGCCGCAGAAGACAGACCAGACCGTGGCCCAGAGGTTCGCCGTCTGGTAAACATCATAGCCTCCGCCACCGGTAGCCATGACGGGGACATCGAAATCGTTGATCATCTCAAGGGTCCTGCGGTACCCGTTGCTGGTCATGTTCAGGTGCGTCAGGGGATCATCTCGGTGCACGTCGCCCCCCGCCTCGAGAAAGATAATGTCAGGGGCAAAGGCTTTGATAAGGGGGGGCACTGTTTCTTTGAAGGCCCAGGTGTAGACCTCGTCATCACTTTCTGCCATGAAGGGAATGTTCACATTGTAGCCGGTTCCCTCACGCACACCGGTTTCGTTTTCATATCCCCCCCAGGGGTAGAGGGTCTTGCCCGACTCGTGAAGGGAAATGGTAAGGACCCGGTCAGAGCCGTAAAAAGCGTCCTGTACACCGTTGCCGTGGTGGGCATCAATATCGATGTAGGCGATTTTGGCCCCCTGCCGCACCAGGTCTGCTATTGCGATGGCAATGTCATTAATGAAACAGAAACCCTCGGCATAGTTACGTCCCGCGTGGTGAAATCCCCCCAGGGGATTAAAGGCAAAGCGCGCCTCTCCGCTGTGAAGCATCATCGCCCCCTGGTGTGTGCCACCTGAAGCGGCAAGGGCAAAGTCAAACATGCCGGCAATAACGGGATTGTCCTGGTTACCGATACCCGCTTCGAGCATGGCGAGATCAAAGTCACCGGCATTACACTGTTTGAGAAGGGAAATATATTTTTTTTCATGGAAAAGGTAGAGGAGTTCTTCTTCAAGGGGTTCAGGTTCGATGACCCTCTGGTTTTCTTCGAAAATAAGGCTGTAGCGGTTCAGCAGATCCATCAGGTGACGGGCCCGTGCCGGTTTAAAGGGATGGGTCTCGCTGTACTCGAAGGAAGCGAGGGCGTCAGAATAAAAGAGGATGTTCAGGTCAGCGTTCATGGTCTCATCTCTACTGTTTCCATGGTAGGGCCGGGGCCGCTCTACGTCAAGAGTTTTGTTTTGCCCGCGGATTGCACCGGCCTGTAACTTCCCTCTCCGGGGGGCATCCTACCTTTTACATTAAATGTAACAGACCTTTTGCATAACTGGCGGGGGATGACGCAGCCGCCCCGCCTCAGGCGGGGCGGCTGCACTCCTTTACCGGATTTACAACAGGTCTAATGGTAATAACGGGGGGAAGTATGAAGAGAGTAAAATTTCTGGCTTTCCTGATTTTCCTTACTGCAGCAGGGGGCCTTGTTCTTTTTACTGCCACCGGGGTGGGGAAGAAACCGGTCAAAGGAGGTCTCACTGTGACAGTATATAACGTAGAAAGTAAAAAAATGGTGACCCGCCAGAGGGTCGAAAAAAGCAGTGATGAATGGAAGAAGGACCTTTCAGAAATGCAGTTTCACGTTCTGCGTGAAAAGGGAACCGAAAGGCCCTTTACGGGCAGGTATGATACATTTTATGAAAAGGGCATATACCGCTGTGCCGGTTGCGGCAACGACCTCTTTGCTTCAGAGGACAAGTTTAATTCCGGTACGGGATGGCCCAGTTTTACCCGCCCCGTTGCGGAGGAGAATGTCACTGAGAAAAGTGACCGGAGCCTTTTCATGGTCCGTACGGAAGTCACCTGTTCCGTGTGCGGCGGCCACCTGGGACATGTCTTTGATGACGGGCCGGCTCCCACGGGAAAGCGGTACTGCATGAATTCTGCGGCCCTGGAATTTGAGGGAAAGTGAATGAGAATGCATTAAAAAACAGGAAAAATTATTGCCAGTTTTACCTGCCCCTTTCATAAACGGGGCATGGATTACCTGGATGCCCGATACGTGATCTACACTGTTTTGGCAGTGGTTTACCTTCTTTACCTGAGATTCGCCCGCCGGCGATGGCGGACGCTTTTGAATTTTTCCTTTGATTATCACCGGCACCATCTTGTCATGCTGCGGGGAGACCCGGGGGTAAACCAGCGGAGCCGTGAAATGGCAACGGGCATGCTCTGGATCATAGAGAAACAGCTGCCTCGAGACGAGGCTGATGGCAAGATAAATTTCAGGGGGTTTCTCCGTTCCATGCTGGTGGGGGGCACCTCCCTGCAGCTGGTGGGAGAGACCTGGTACCAGATCTACCGGTACCGCTATGACCTTGATGTGAGAATTCCCCGTCTCCTCATCACACTTTCGTCGACCCTCTACCGTGTCTTTTATCTCAATTCATGGGTCATGATTATTTTACTTCCCTGGTGGGATGTAAAACTCCTCTGTTCATTTTTTCCTGCTGTCAAGGGCGGCCCCATGGGCCTTTTCCGTGACCTCTACCGTGACTGCCGTCAGAGCAGAAAAAAGAATTGAGAAAATGTTTTTTTGCATGATCCTGATTATCTAAAGGGCGGTGCCAGTACCTTCCAGAAAAGATCAAAGAAGTCAGGGATCGATTCCGCCAGGCTCCATTTCATGCCGTGGTAGTACCATGAATGAATATGGCGGTAGCAGAACATGAAGTAGAGGTCAGCAATGTGCCGGTCATCGATGGTGATGTCAAAATCTTTCCTTTTGCGGGCACGGGCCATAACTTCCTGCATGAACTTTTGTTCTTTCATTCGGCGGTATGAATCCTCCTGCATCCATGTTCTCATGGGCACGGTAATAAAGGAGGTGATGGCCACGCCGGGGTTTTTGTCGTAGAAGTCCATGGTGGTGTAAAAGATCTTGCGAAAGATTTCGCGGGTGTTTTCCATGCCCGCCACGTGTTCGCGTACCAGGTCTCCGATGGCGCTGATCTTCTCATCAAGTATGGCAAAGAGGAGATCCTCTTTCGATGAGAAGTACTTGTAGATGGTGCCGGAACTGACACCGGTGCGTGATGATATCTCCCGGATGTTGACGCGGTGAAAGTCATTTTCTGAAAAAAGGTCAAGGACCGCCGGGTAGAGACGGTCCTTTATTTTTTCTGGTATTTCTGTTTTGGTCAATGCGGATCTCTCCTCCCGCAGGAATATTTTCTGTTACTGCGCGTCCCATGCCCCGGCGGCGCGCAGCTTTTCGATAACCGGTTCCGCCAGTTTTTTCAGGGCAACCTTATCCACCTTGGTGCTTCTTGTCAAAGGAAACTCTTTTTCAGCCGGCCATATTTCCACATGCTGAGGCCGTTTATACGAGGCGATCTCTTTGCAGTGATCCATCACCTCTTTTGCCGTGAGACTGCTTCCCTTTGCTGGCCGCACAAAGGCAAAGATGCCGTCATCAAAGATTTCATGTTTCATGCCGATCACTTCCACCAGGTCAACACCTTCGAGTTTCGCGATGTGATCTTCAACTTCCCCCGGGAAAACCCTGTAGCCTTTCTGCTTGATCATGAATTTCTGCCGCCCCGCGAGGTAGAGGGCGCGGTAGGAGCCCATATTTTTGAAGTATCCCATGTCACCGGTGTAGAGAATCCCTTCACGTGAAATGGTTTCGGCGGTTTTTTCCGGCTGCCGGTAGTAACCGAGAAAGACAATGGGGGGATGGTAGCAGATCTCCCCGGTTTCGCCGTCAGGAAGTTCATCCCCCGCGGTGCCGTCATCTTTCATGGGCCGGCGAACGGTCACCTCCGCCAGGTCAGGGAAGGCGCGGCCCACCTGGCCCGCCATCTCCTCGAAACTGATGCCGGGAGGGGTAAAGGTGGCAAAGCCGGCATTTTCCGTCATGCCGATGCCGGTACCGATACGGGGCGCCATGGCGGAAAGTTTTTTCAGGAACGCAACATCAACAGCAGAACCCGCGTAGGCCGCCAGCTCCAGGCTGGAGAGATCATATTTCTGATAATCAGGATGGGCCCACATCATCCGGTACTGGGTGGGGATCTGTCCCAGGGCGGTAACGCGGTGTTTTTCAATGGCCTCCATGCTCTGAGCCACGTCAAATATACGCAAAAGAATCGCGGTGCCCCCCAGGAAAAATGTGGTCATCAGGGTCTCGGTGACGCAGCCCACATGGCTGGGGGGAAGGTTTATCAGCACACGGCCCTTTTTCATGTCAGCCCCGCGGGCGAGTACCTGGTTCTGTACAATGATATTTTCATGGCAGAGGAGTGCCGGTTTCGGTTCACCCGTGGTCCCCGTGGTGTAAATAATCAGGCAGGGGGTGCGGGGGCCCGGCTCTGCGGCGGCTTTTTTCAGGTTCCCGGTGAAAAGTTCTTTGAGTTTCAGCATTACGAGTCGTTTTTTGTCCATCATGGCGGTGATGCTCTGAGCCCCGGTGATGATATCACCGGGCTGCGGGTCAGGGGTGAACTGGACAAGGTGTTCGACGGATGAACATTTATCGCGCACCGCCTCCCCGGCGGTTCTGAAGTCCCGTACCGGGGTGTAGCCCAAAAAGAAGAATGCCTTTGCCTTTATCTTTTCAATGTCCCTCACCACCTCTTCGTCCTTGAGGCGTACGTCAAGGGGGGCAACGATGGCGCCGATTTTGAAACAGGCATACATGAGCATGACATGCTCGGGAAGCAGTACCAGGAGTGTCGCCACGGTATCTCCTTTTTGGATCCCCATGTCGAGGAGGCGCAGGGCGAAAAAGTCCACCAGTGAAGAAAACTGTTTGTAGCTGAAAGAACGGTTGTCCTCGTGCTGAACCATGGCAGTGGCGCCGGGGCTTTCCTTTGCCCATTTTTCAATATACGAGTTTACAAGGGGAAGTCTTTCTTCTTCTTTCCGGGTATCCTTTCTGTTTTTCATGGATTATCTCCTTCAGGAATTTTCTATCTCCGCATATCCGCGGCTCAGAGCCTTCTCTCCCTCTGCATTAAAAACGTTAAAAAATATCTCCTTTGAGGAGTCAGTCTCCGATGAACCGGATGCCTCTACCGTTATGCTGCTGCCGGGAAGGACCATGCCGGTGAAACGGCAGTAAAGCCTCTTGAGATGCCGTGGATCACCCCCTGCGTCGCGGTTGATGATTTCCCGCACCGCGCAGGCAAGGGTGGCTGTGCCCTGGAGAAGAATGCCCGGAAGGCCCACCTGGTGTGCGAACCTGCGTGAAGTATGAATGGGGAAAAAAATATTCGTGCAGCCGTCATAGATATAGGGCTGCAGGGGTGAGATGGGGATTGCCGATTTCCATCGACTTTTTTCTTCCTTTTTCATTTCAGGGATGGGGGGAAGTGAACTCTCGCCGGCACCTCCCCCGGTACAGGTAACCCCCCTCATCAGGCCACCCTGGAATTCGGTAAAGACCGGGTCCCCTTTTTTGTCCAGGGCGTCAAAGCGGATGACCGCGTGGGTTCCGGCACGGTGAGGAAGAAGGGCCGCCACATGTCCCTTAATGGTCAGTTTTTCACCGGGGCGCAGGGGGCGGTGAAATTCAAGGTATTCCGTGTAGTGTACCTGGCGGGTAATGACCTCCATGGGGAAGGAGTCGGTGTCAATGAATTCATGAATGCGTCCCAGTATTTTCCAGGTGAGGGCAACAGAGAACATGGGAGGGGCAATGACGCCTTCTGGTCTTTCATCGTCAAAGTAGAATTCGTTATTGTCCTCCACGGCGGCGGCATAATTCATGGTGTCCCGCCAGCTTACCTGAGTAGTGAAGTCTTTTAAGGGGGTGCCTGTATGGGCAGAGTCGAGTTCCATTGGTTTCCTGCCTGTATAAATTATGGTTTGAATATAGTTAGATAAAGAGAAGTGTCAATAAAAAAATGAAACAATGTTTTAAAAAATAGTAAATATTAAAACAACGTTTTATGGTGTGGCAGGGTTTTTAGCCTGTTAAAAATATTCAGGAAAAAGGGAGAGATAAATAGAGGGGGGCAAATAATGCATAAGGCGGGGGGACTGACCCCCGCCTTATGTATTATTCAAAAAAAACACCAAAGTCAGCAAGTTCCCTGTCTGACAGGGCATTGAGTGTGTACTGGGGCAGGGCTTCCCGCATGGGGACGGAAACGATTTCCATGCCGCGGATTCCCACCATGATACCCGACTTTTTTTCCATGAGGAGTTCCATGGCACGGTGGCCGAAACGCTGTCCCAGGACGATATCAAAGGCGTTGGGAGTAAGACCCCTGAGTGAAAAACCGATATTGGACTGGCGGATGGCGCTCAGGGGGCATCCCAGTCCCATGGCAAGGATACGTTGAATAATGATGCCTACGCCTCCCAGTTTCATGTTGCCGTGTTCGTCATATTCAGGTTTTTCTGAGAGCATGGCACGCAGCACCCCGTCTCCTGCATCAGGGCTCAGAGCCTTCCGGATAAGGGGGTCTTTTTCGTTGAAATTGATGCCCTCTGACACTATGATATTGACGAATTTATGGGAATCTTTCAGTTCCCTTACTCGATCCACCAGTGCCTGGAGGGAGAATGTTTTTTCCGGTACCAGGATAATGTCCGCCTTGGTGGAAATACCTGTCAGGTAGGCAAGCCAGCCCGCCTTGCGGCCCATGATTTCATTGACCGAGGCGCGGGCATGGGTCTCCGCGGATACCGCTGAGCTCCTGAATGCCTCGCGTGCAAAGTCGATGGCGGTGGTGGCGCCGAGCATCCAGTCAGTGCCGCTGATATCATTGTCAATGCTTTTGGGTATGGCAATGATGGGGATCCCCGCCTCGTGAAGGTGCATGGCAGACCCGATGGTGTCATTGCCGCCTGTGGCGAGAATGGCGTCGATGCCGAGTTTTTTCATGTTCTCTTTTATTTTGTCAGGGGCCCATGATTTATTTTCTTCGCTGAAAGGGGCAAAGCGTGAGGAGCCGAGGATGGTACTGGGGGCGCAGAAAATGCGGTGGGCATCCCATTCGTCAAGGGGAAGGAGATACTTTTCTATATTCTCAGAGGCGAGTCCTTCAAAAGCACGGCGCACGCCGATAAAGGAGGCGTTGTACTTGTTTCTTCCCTGGAGTACCGCCCGGGCAAGGGCAGAGTTGATACCTGCTGAATCGCCTCCACCGGTTACAAATGCTATTTTCATGATTCTCTCCTTGTTATTAAAGGTATATTAAATCGATAACGATTTATGTGTCAATTCATTAATTTCATGACATAATAGAAAGCAAATACACGTTTTTGAGTGAGCAATCACTCAATTCAATATGCTGATAACTTCCTTCATTGTCAAGAGATTATTTATGAAACCGTTTTTATGAGAAGGTACTTTCAGGGAAAAACAGGGAGGCTCTGAGCCGGGGAAGAAATTTAATTCAAATCTGACCCATCAATATCAATTTCCTGGGAAAAGAACCCCTCGCGGCTTACTTCCTGAAAGGCGACTTCGCTGTATTCTTCGAAGAGGCCTTCGCAGCGCCTGAACGCGTCAGTAATGGCGGGATCGAAGTGACTTCCCCCGTTATGCTTTATGATGTCTGCTGCCGTGGCGTGTTCGTAGGCATCCTTGTAGGGGCGTTTGCTGATGAGGGCGTCGTAGACATCGGCTACCGCAACGATGCGGGCGGAAAGGGGGATTTCATCGCGGGAGAGGCCGCGGGGGTATCCTGTTCCGTCCCATTTTTCATGATGGTAATAGGCCACCTCTCTCCCCAGGTTGAGATAGGAACGGCTTTGAAGTTTTTCTTCCGCCTCCCTGATGGTGTCACCCCCGATAATGGTGTGATTTTTCATCACTTCGAATTCTTCAGGGGTCAGTTTTCCCGGCTTATGGAGTATATAGTCGGGAATGCCCACCTTGCCGATATCGTGCAGAGGGCATGAACTGACAAGGTCGAGAATATAGTCATCGGTAATGTAACTGCTGTAACCGGCAACACCTGAGAGTTCCTGGGCGAGGATTTCCGTGTACTTCATGATGCGTTCCAGGTGTGATCCTGTCTCAAGGTCACGGTACTCCGTCAGTTTTGCCAGGGAAAGAATGGTGACCTGCTGTGCCTGGGAGAGCTGGCGCATCAGTTCCCTGGACCGTTCCTCGAGGGAGACCTTTTCTGTTACGTCAAAGAAGAAAGAAACAATCAGTATGGGCCTTCCATTGCTGTCTTTCATGACTTCTTCGGCATACATGGCGGTTATGGTGGTGCCGTCATTTTTCTTTAATATGACTTCCCGTGTGGCGGGCATTTCAAGGGTGCCAGGAAAAGCGGGTTTTTGTTTTACCAATGTGGGGCGTGTGGGAACAATAAATTCACGAATGTTTTTTCCCAGGACCTCGATTTCCCCGTAGCCGAGAATTTCCCGGGCCCCTGAATTCCAGCGGGTAATCATGCCGCGCATGTCCATGGTGACAATGCCGATCATGTCAGTTTGAATAATCTGTTCCTGCATAGAGGCGATATCGCTGAGCTGTGTTTCAAGGTTTTTGCGATAACTGATGTCCCTCAGGGCGATATGAAGATTGTCTCCATTGTCAGCGGCGCGGGTTACGGTCATTTCTGTCCATATCTTGCGGATATTTTTGCCACAGAGGAGAATTTCTATCGGTTCGCGGGGCTCAGAGCCTGTAAGGGCACCGGTAATCATTTTTTTTACCACTTCTCTTTTTTCAGGGCGGATAAGGTCAAAGAGGGATTTTTTTTCTGTGAGGGGGGCTTTCATGCCGGTTTTTTCATAAAAGGTCCTGTTGAGAAGCCTGATGGTTCCGTCATGGCTGCAGAAGATGATCATATCACGGGATGATTCAATAAGGGAGCGGTAGCGCCTTTCTGATTCAGCCAGGACATCAGCGTTTTTTTTACGGTTGATCTCTACAGCGGCGGTGTTGCCCAGGAGTTGAAAGTATTCGAAATTGTTTTCCAGGGTTTCAAGGGAAGCTGAAACGGCGATGGCCCCTTCGGCGCCGTCTTTTGTCTCAAGGGGAAAGATGATGATTGATTTTTTTTCAAAAAGGTGAAGTGTCTCCTCCAGATCACTGCCGGTTAGGGAGGGAAATGTTGAATCAAAAAAATCGCGTATTCCCTCGTCACTGACAAAAAAGACAGGGTTTACCATCTCAACGGATAGGGTAAAGGGATTCAACCTGTGGGTTGTCATGCTGAAAGATATTTTTTCGGGGTCGTCACCCAAAAGGGGGGTGAGCCTTTTTTTTAGTTTTGCGGGAAATATTTTTGACACTGAGAGCTGTTCCTCTTCGCGTATAACAAGGGCGATGCTTTCGGCGTCAAGGGCGGTAAAGCCCGTAATAATGCGCCCGAGGCGCTCAGACCAGCGGGCGCCTGATTCGATATGGTGGACCGTGGAGACGAGGGTGTGCAGGTGCTTCTCTTTTTCTTCGAGTATTGAAATTTTTCTTGTCAGTTCATCTTCGAGTTTCTGGTTGATATTTTTCAGGCGTTCCTCTTCGACGGTATTGTCGGGAGCCTGTTTAAACTTCCCCCCCTGCCTTTCGTTATTCAGGGATCGCCATGAGGCAATACCCCGGGCAATAATTTCACAGTTTGAGAAAAATCCGTGTATTTCGTTAAGGGGAAGTTTTGGTCCTTTCTGAGGGATGATAAGATTCAGTGTGCCCTGAAGTTTTTTGTCAGTAATAAGGGGAAGAATGAAAAAAACTGATGTGTCCTTTTTATTGCCGGCGGTCAGGCTGGAATTATCGCATAACAGGGATGTTGATTCGGGGGATATCGTAATTAATGGGGCAGGAAGTTTGCCTTTTTTTGTCGTCAGTACCTGTCCCGTCTGAAGGAGGTGGTACATTTCAGGGGGTATCTCTGCAGGGGGCTTTTTTTTCCGGTCATAAACAACGGAAGTTATAACTGTAGTGTTATGTTTGTCATCGGTGAGGGTTATTCCATGAAGGGGGAGCCCCTCATTTTTCAATGCATCATATAAAAGGATAATGAATTCATCTTGGTTTACATCGCGTGTGATGAAATCAAAAAGGATGCGCGTAATCTGTACTGCATCAATGGTTTTCAATGCGGTACAGGAGTCTTCTCCTGTAATCATAGCCTGTGATCCAAATCCTGTGCACCAGAGTTTCTGAATTTTTTATATATAGTTACCTTATATCAAATTGTTAAGAAATAATACAATTACTTTTTCTCCCCGCCACTGGTTAATTGTTGTTTTGTGTAAATTGATGAGCCGGTTTATCAATTTTTGTTTTTATGAGATACTTTTTTTGTAGAGATATTCTCCTGCCGCCTTGAGGAACGTCATGGCAGTCAGTGCAGCGCAGTGCAGGTGATCCTCCGGAAGTTCACCTGCCTCACGGATGATCCATTCTGCCGAGAGGCCCATGGCATTTATGAGATTTCTCCCTTCGACGAAACGTGCCGCCGCTTCTCCGCAGCGATTGGTGTAGGTGCATCCATCGGTGTAATAGGTGGCGCGTGTTATTATTTCTTTTTCAATGACCAGGTAGAATTCCATGGTATCTCCGCAGATTCCCTTGATAAAGGCTGAACCGTCGGGGTCATTCATTCGTCCCTGGTGTCGTGTATCATTTCGCGTCATTTTGTTTTCCTGTTACGAGATTGAGTTTCTGAAGTGGCCGGCAATGATCCCCGCGATTCTTTTGCGGTGATGAAGGATTTCCGGTTCGTTTTTATCGGGGCGGTTGCGAAAGGTGGCGACAATGCCAACCAGCGCGGCAAAGAAGGCATGGGAGTTGAAGCGGACATCTTTTTTCATTTTCATCTTTGAAAAAATGGTATCAAAGACCGAAAGAAGGTCCCGTTCGAGGGAGCTGAGTTTTTCAAAAACATCCTGTTCAACAGTGCCGTCGAGAAAGAAATGCATGAGCATACTGAAGTACTGGTCATGCTGGGTAAAGTAATCGATGAAGGTAAAGGTTACCTCGTCGAGGCTTCCGTCACTCGATTCTTCTGCCATATCGGCAAGTTTTTGAAATATATCCTTTGTGCCCCTGACGAATGCCTCAAGAAAAAGTGACTGTTGGTCAGGAAAGTAACGGTAAATCGATGCGGGAGAGATGCCGGCGTTTTTGGCTATGTCCCTCATGTTGACCTTGTTGAAGGGCTTTACCGCAAATTCTTTTTCCGCCGCATCAATGATAATGTTTCTCCGAAGGTCCTTTTCCTGTTCCTTCAGGCGTGAAAATGTTCCTGACATGCTTTTTTCCTGTAGGGGATGAGATGGTGCAGTTATAATAGCTGTATAGATTTGCTGATTCGTCAAGGAACATTTGCCGTGGCGAAAAAAATTTGTATTGCATTTTTGTTTATCTCAGGATTATCTTCACTCAATATGGAAGAAAAAAGTGCAGTAAAGGTACTGATTGTTGAAGATGACCGCGTAACAGGCCATCTTCTCGGTTCAATGCTGAGAGAAGAGGGATATTCTGTTGCCGGTGCTGTCCCCGCCGCGGAGGAGGCCCTTGATCTGGCCCGTGATGTGCGTCCTGATGTGATTCTTATGGATATTTTTCTTGCAGGAGACGTGGATGGTATCGCTGCATCAGAGGCAATACGCCACGAGTTGAATGTTCCCGTGATTTTCATGACTTCCCACACGGAGACCGAAGTCATAGACCGTGTAAAGGTAACTGAGCCATACGGCTATCTTGTGAAGCCGGTTACGCGGGATCGTCTTTTTTCCCTTATTGAGATTGGCCTTTACAGGCATGCCATAGAACGTCAGCGTAGAGAAAGCGAGGACAAATATCGCAGCCTTTTTAATCATATGATCTCTGGTTTTGCCTATTTTGAAATAAAAACTGACAGTACGGGTAAGCCTGAAGATTTCATGTTTATTGAAATCAACCGTTCCTTTGCGGAGATGTTTAACCTTGCTGAAGAGGATATCAGGGGCCAGAGCGGTATTGCTGTCTTTGAACCCAGGGGGTGTCTCGGACGGGAATGGCTTCCCGTTTATGGCAAGGCGGCGCTCCTGGGAGAATCCTTCTCCTTTGAAGAATACAGTGCCTTTCTTGACCGCTGGTTTCAGGTCTCCCTTTACAGCCCCAAGAAGAATTTTTTAGCTCTCATTGTCAGTGATATCAGTGAACGAAAATCAGTTGAAGAGGCACTTCAGGATAGTTACGCCAAGGTGCGGGCCCTTCTTGATTCATCCACTGATTCCATTGCCCTGATTGATACGAAGGGTGTGGTTCTTGATGCCAATGAAGCCATTGCCCGGCGTTTTAATAAGCCCCTTAACGAATTTATCGGTTCAGACTTTATCGCATACATAGAAACAGGTCTCAGCCTCGCCCGCATGGAGAGGGTGCAGGAAGTTATTGATGAAAAAAAACCGGTTCGTTTCGAGGATTACCGCGCTGGCCGCTGGAATGACAACAAGATCAGCCCCATTATCGATGGTCATGGCAGGGTGACGGGTGTTTCTATTTTTTCCCGTGATGTGACAGAACAGAAACGTCTCGACAATATTCTTATGGAAACGAACGAGTCCCTGGAGGGGGTATTTAATGCCATCATGGATTCCATCGTTCTTCTCGACCGAAACGGACGGATTTTGAATATCAATAAAACAGGTGCACTGAAGCTGAACAGCCGAAAAGAGCTTCTCATCGGGACATGCTTCTGGGATGCCTTTCGTGAAGAAGTTAGCGATATACGGCGGAGCTATTTTGAAAAGGTGATCGCAACGGGAGAGCCTGAGAATTTTAATGACAACCGTGACGGCCTCTACTTTGAGATAACCATCTATCCCATTACAGATTTAAAGGGGGAAGTCGACCGCGTTGCCTTTTATGCAAAGGATGTGACAGCAAGAATAGAACTGGAAAAGGCGATACTGGAGGTGGCGGAGAAAGAACGTATCCGCATTGCCGGAGATCTCCATGACGGTCTTGGGCAGAACCTGACAGGACTCAGTTTTCTCATGGGGGGATTGAAAAAAAAGATGGAAGTAAAAGCTTATCCGGAAATTGAGTTGATGCAGCCAATACTTGAACTGGTCAAGGAATCCGTGGCCCAGGCCCAGGCCCTTTCGCGGGGGCTCTATCCTGTTAATCTTGACAGGCATGGGTTCATCATGGCCCTGGAGGAAATGGCTGAATCAGTATCAGGGGTTTTCAATGTGCGCTGTCAGGTTCACTATGATCGGCAGATTGTTATCAGGAATATCCAGACTGCGACCCATCTCTATTATATTGCGCGTGAAGCGGTCAATAACGCGGTGAAACACAGCGGGGCCGATACCATCAGAATCATTCTCCATTATGATGACAGCCATTTTTCCATGACTATTATGGATAATGGCAGGGGGTTAGAGGTACACAGCTCCCCTGAAGAAGGTATTGGGCTTAAAACAATGAGGCATCGGGCCAGGTTGATACGTGGTGACATTATTACGGAAAACGGTGAAAAGGGAGGGTTTCAGGTTGCCGTAAGTCTACGTCTCAGGGAAGAAGAAGTCGACTGAAAATTTGTATTGCCACACTCTGTTTTTCAGGTTATAATTTTTTATGCCTGAGGGTATTAAAAAATAAACAGGATTAAAGGCTATGACAATCAGAGTAGTTATTGTGGATGATCACCCGGTGGTCCGCAAGGGTCTCAGGATGATGCTTGATTCTGAGCCTGATATAAATGTCTGTGGAGAAGCATCAAAGGTTAAAGAAGCGGTCGAGGTTATATCACGGGAAGATCCGGACGTGGTAACTGTTGATCTCTCCCTTGATGGTGATGTCAGCGGCATCGAACTGGTAAAGAATATAAATGACAATTTTCCCTCCTCGAAATCTCTCGTTCTTTCAATGCACGATGAGTCTCTCTATGCCGAAAGGGTCATACGTGCCGGTGCGCGCGGTTACGTTATGAAGAAGGAGGCAATGGATAATGTCATCGGGGCAATCCGAAAGATCATGAATGGAGAGCTTTTCCTGAGTGAAGAGATATCAGGAAAGATTATAGATAAACTTCTTCATGGATCCAGCGATACCATGGATACCCCTGTCAATATACTGGCGAACAAGGAATTCGAGGTTTTTCAATTGATGGGCCATGGTTTTAGTTCACGTGAGATCGCGGATAAAATGGAAATCAGCATTAACACCATCGAAAGTCACAAGAGAAATATTCGGGAAAAACTGAAGTTAAAGAATACCTCTGAGCTGGTAAAACATGCCGTGCAGTGGGTGCTGACACAGAACCGTTGAAAAAAAAGGCCGTCAAAAACTCTGTTTTATGACGGCCCTGATAATATAGGTCATCTCTCAGATTACCAGTATTCAAAAATACTGATAAAGAAAGGATTGAAAGCAGTGTAAGTTTTTAGAAGTTGTAGCCCTCCAGCATTTCGCAGATGTCCACGTAGAATCCCTTAACGTCAAAGCCGGGGCTGTTTCCAAAGAGGTGATTGATTTCCATAAAATGATCAACACCGAACAGGCCCGTGACAGTGCCTTTCCAGATTCCCCACTTTGCGCTCTGAACAGGAACGACACCGTCGTTGTCCCCATCATAGTACTGAAGGATTAACGTGGTGGGGGTCAGGAGAAGGTTCGGTGAGGCGCCATAGAGTTTTCCCGCGTAACTGAAATAGGTAACCTCGCTGCTGTCCGGGGTGTTGGGATTGAAAACCTGTTCCATGTTGGAATGGGTCATTTCAAAGGTGGCTTCATGAAAATTTGATTCTTCATCGCCGCAGAGAATCCCACCCCAGAAGGTCTCGGCCAGGGCTTCGATGGCATACTGTGCCAGTTTTGGCAGCTTACCAGTGGCAATGTCGCAGAGGGCGGTGCCCCGGTTGGGTGTTGAAATCATGGTAAGGGAGGCAACATGTGAAGCCATTTCCATGTTTGTTATGAGATAACGTGCTGTGATGCCCCCCTGGGAATGGGCGATGATGTTGACCTTGTTTTTACCCGTGGTGGCGAGGACTTCGAGTATAAATATTTTAAGGCGTTCTCCCCGGACGAGTGAATTATCAAAGGCTCCTATATCTGCTACATAGGTGTCTACTCCCTTGTCTTCCAGGGCGGAGGTGATTCCGTAGAAGTAATCGATACCGAGAATGAACTCATCGGTGCCGGCCCATCCATGAACCAGGACAACGGGATAGTTCAGGTTGATAGATGAGGATGCGTTACTTCCCCAGGCGCGGACTTCTTTTTCGCCTGTAACAATAATAAGTGCGAGAATGAAAGCAGTGAAGATGGTAATGAATTTTTTCATAGCGAAACCTCACGGTATGTTTTTGTATTACAAGTCCAACCGGACGGTACGCACATAATATACACATTAAATTCTTGTTAAATCTATTCAAAAGGCGTTTTCACAGAAAATGAGGAATGCCGGGTGAGAAAAATTCATGGCAGTGAAGTGCAAATGTAATAATTTTTAGATCGTGAAAAGATGAGGAATCCGGGAATAATTACGCAGAGCAGTGGCAGTTGGGGGGGATGTTTTTTCAGTGAGCTCAGCAAAGGCTGCCACTTTCTTTTTATCCCATTCTATTCTTGATACAATGGTTTGTGAAATTTTTGTTTCTGAATTTAGCTCTCTCAGGGTGTTTTTTGTGCAGGAAGTTGTTGTAAAACGGGCCATTTCCCTGTTGGGATTGAGTATCGAAACTTCCCCGCTGACTTTCTTTTGCAGACTCTGCTGCAGGGCCTTTTCGCTGTAGCCGTAATGGGTACAGCAGAGTGCAGCGGCGATGGGGGATGTTTCCGGGGCAATTTTTTCAGCCGCCTCGGAAGTATATTTTTCTATCAGTTCCAGTGCACCGGCGCTTTCAGGCCCCTCTTCGATACGGGTTGCCAGTTGATCACATGCCTGGCCGATGATGCGGGTCCCCTCAATGCCCCTCTCGATAAGTCTTTTCTTATGTTCACCGGAATCAATGGTGGTGAGGGTGCCCAGTATCAGGGCGGCCTTTTCCGGGTCCCGGCTCAGAGCCTCGTGGATAATGTTCACTCCGAAGTCGACAATATCAAGAAGGGGGACCCTTTTTTCCCTGCTGAAGGGGGTATCATGGGCGATCACGGAGAGTGTGTTGCAGGCAATAAGGATGAGATCAGGGTTGCAGGCAAGGGTCCCTTCAAGGGCTGCATTAAAAACGCGGATTTTTTCATCATAATCGCTGATACGGTTGTAGCCACGGTCTTTTTCAGGCCAGGCATTGTAATAGGTGAGGGTTATCTCCTCAAAGGGGGAAGTTTCAGCAAAACGCCGGGCAATATCTGCATAGATGGAGAGCCCTCCGAGGCCTGAATCAAGAACCACCAGTGAGAGGTTTTTTTTACTGCATATATCAGAAAAGGTTTTATCAATAGATGGCTGCACGCTATACCCCGCCGATGGATGAGTTTTCAATAGTGCGGGAAAACCAGAGACGGTTTATCTCCACGGCCCAGTCAGGGGCGTCATCAATGGTTCCCTGAACCAGTCGTGTCATGAGATCCGTCAGGTGGGCACTGTGCTGCATCGTGGTGATGCGGTTCCTGAACATGGCTGCCCCCGTGGGGAGGTCACTGTCCACCTTTTCCATGATACGGCCTATTTCCGCTTTAAATCCTTCGAGGCCGTAGTATTTCAGAAACCCGTGCCAGGCCCCGGTAATGCCCTCTTCACTTTTAAGGGGAGTGGATATTCTTTTCATGTCATGAAAGAATTCGTCATGTTTCGGGCCTTTAAGAAGAGAAAGGGACCGTGACCCTATCTCGTAGGGTATGAGCCTGATGGAAGAAATCCCTTTGATGCCGATCCCCGCTTCTACCATGTAACCGATTTTCCGGTAATGGAGATGTGTGTTCTGGAAAAAGACAAAATTGCCCAGGCTGTAACAGAGGGGCACTCCTTTATAAATTTCCATTCCCTGGGGCACGTGGGGGTGGTGGCCGATGACAAGGTCGGCCCCGGCTTCTGCCAGGCGGTGAAAGGCATCGGTGATATAAGGGGGCGGGAAGGGGATATATTCAATGCCGGCATGACAGATGACGATGACGGCGTTGACCTGGTCGCGGAGTTCCCGGACAAGGGTGCAGGCGCGGTCAACTTCCCACCCGAAAACACCCGGGCCTGTGCCGGCTGCGGTAAGGTCTTCGCCTTCGCAGAAATTTATAAGGGCAATTTTAACCCCCTTGACCTCACGTACCAGGGGGCTTTCCGCCTCGTCATGGTTCATGCCGGCACCGGTAAAGGCAATGCCATGTTGTCGTAGAATATTACGGGTATTTTCAAAGGCTTTAAGGCCGAAATCGAAAACATGGTTGTTCGCCAGGGTCGCCACGTCAATGGGAACGGCGCTGAGTCCCCTGGCGTGGTGCTCCATCCCCTTGAAAACAGACCCGCTCTTTGCCACACCCTCACCTGTGTCTGAAAGGGGTGCCTCCAGGTTGGTGATGTTCAGGTCAGCTTCTCGCATAACGGGAAGCAGGTCGCCATAGATCGCTTCAGGGTCTTCGGTGATGACAGGATCAAAGTCGCGAATGGGGGCCCAGTCTCCGCTTACCAGTATCTGCGCCCGCGGGGGAAGCCCTGAGTTGTCGGCGGCGTTCCATGTTCCATTGTGCCAGTATATTTTGTTTTCAGGCATTCTTGTTTCCTTTTACGTAGCCTTTCACGGGTCAGGGAATATACACTCGGGTGACCCGCGGGGTGAGTGAAGAAACCACCTCGTAGTTGATGGTCCCCACAAGGCCGGCAATTTCATCGGCGCTGATTTCTTCGCTTCCCTGGCGCCCCAGGACCACTACCTCGTCTTCGACGGAAACACCGGGAATGTCGGTGACATCGATCATGGTCAGGTCCATGCAGACACGGCCGATTATGGGGGCGCGACTTCCCCGCACGAGCATTGATCCCCTGTTGGAGAGAAGGCGGCTGTAGCCGTCGGCATATCCGATGGGTACCGTGGCAATGACCGTGGGGCGCGGGGTTATATGGGTGCTGCCGTAGCTGACGGTAAACCCCGCTTCGACGTTTTTAACCTGGATCACCGTTGATTTGACCGTCATGGCGGGCCTGAGATCGATGAGTTTTTTATCCACCTCGCCTGACGGCCAGAGCCCGTAAAGGGAGATGCCGGGCCGTACCATGTCGAAGTGGGCCTCGGGAATTTCTATAGTGGCGGCGCTGTTGGCGGCATGACAGAAGGGGATTTTCAGGCCCGCTTCTTCGAGTTTTTTGATCAGTTCATTGAAAAGGGCCACCTGTCCCCGGGCGTGGGTCTTGTCTCTGTGGTCCGCACAGGCAAGGTGGGTGAAAAGGCCTTCAGCTTCGAGTCCCGGAAGGGCGGCAATGTCGATGACCTGCTGTGCCGTTGCGGCGGTTTCTTCACGGTTCTGGAGAGGAAGGCCGTCAGAGGGAATGCCCAGTCGTCCCATGCCCGTGTCAACCTTGATGTGAACTTTTATGGTAAAGCCTTTATCCCCGGCAATGCGGGAAATGCGCCTCCCCTCGTCAAGGGTGTTGACGGAGACACGAATGTCCCTTTCGGCAAGGCGGGGAAGGTGGGAGTCGAGACTGTACCCGAAAATCAGTATGGGGGCGTCGATGCCCGCGTCTCTCAGTTCCATGGCCTCGTCGAAACGGGCAACGGCGAGAAAGCGGGAACCGCTTTCGAGGGCGACACGGGCCACTTCCACGGCTCCGTGTCCGTAGCCGTTGCCCTTGACGGCGGCCATCATGTCTGAACCGTCACGGGCACGGCGCTGCAGTTCGCGGCAGTTGTGTGCCAGTGCCTGCAGGTCAACTTCCGCCCATGTCACGGGGGGATATTTCATGTCGAGGCGGGGGCTTTCTGTCATATCAGATTTCGCCCCTGCTGAACCTGTCAGTGTAGTCGCGGAATATTTTCATGGCTTTAAGGGTTCTTTCTCCCGGTTTGCCCTTTCCAATAACAAGGTCATCGATTTTGACAACGGGTACGACTTCCTTGTTGGATGCCGTAATAAAGACCTCTTCCATGTCATCGAGTTCACTGACGTCGATGTCTCTTTCTTCCACCTCGAACTCGTCTTTGAGAAGTTCAAGGATGACGCTGCGTGTGATGCCGGGAAGGATACCCGCCTTTGAGGTAATGAGCTTCCCGTTTTTGAAAAAGAAAAAGTTTGTCGTGGTTCCTTCCAGGAGGCGGTTGTCGCGGTCAACGTAGATGGATTCAATGGCGTCCTGGTCATGGGCCATGTTAAGGGCAAAGACGGCGTTGAGGTAATTGGTACTCTTGGCACCGGGAATAAAGCGTTCCATGCGGTTGGTGATGATCTTGACACCGTCAGTGTACCACCAGTCAGGGAGGATGTGACGGGGGGTGACCATGACCATCAGTTTGCCGTTACCCTCCGGGGTGATCCCGTCGGAGCTGACACCGCCGGTGTAGACGATGCGCACATTTGATTCATCGTGGTGTTCATTTTTTTTAATGGTCTCTTCGACGATTTTACAGATTTCGTCGTTGCTGTGGTTCAGCTTTAATCCAATATGTTTCGCAGAATTTTCAAGGCGCAGGATATGTTCTTTCAGCTTAAAGGGCCTCTTGTTGTAGGTGATAAGAAAGTCAAAGATGCCGTAGCCTCTCAGCACCGTCAGGTCCTTTGCGGAGATGAAACACCTGTCATCGTCTACGAACTGTCCGTCAATGTAATATGTATTCATGGGGTTACCTCGATTTTTGAATTTTAAATGATTCTGCACTGACGCATCAATCAAAACTTTTTATTTTTCTAAATTTTTACCTGCTTTTTTTCTCCTGCATAAGGCGAAGACATTCTCTGCCGTGGATTTCTACGGCTATGGCAATTTCACCTGTCAGTTCATCGATGACATCGCCGAAGGGGGTACCTGTTGATTCGTCCATGTAGATTTTTGCTATCTCCGTGGGAAGAACCAGTACATCCGTGTCTCCATTGATAAGTGCCCTGCAGAAACCGCCCCTTCCAAAAAAAACATCATTTTCCGCGACACTGGTTTTTTGCCCGGAGAGGGAGATATCCCCGAGTGCTTTCAGCCAGGCATCGATGAGGGGGGCCCATTTTTTTCTATCCAGCTGTTCCGTACCCACGTTGAATACCGGGGGCGACGGGTGGCCCTCTTTCTCTTTGCGTCTGATGTTGTATGAATGGAAGTCATAGACGATGCAGAAACCGAAACGCTCTCGTATGAGTGTCACCAGGGTGCCGAAGAAACGGTAGAATGCCTCGTACTTTTCCATGCTGCGGCGCAGCATTTCAGGGGGAAGTTCTCCCTCATAGACCTGGAGGCCCCAGAACATCTCGGGCTTCAGTGGTACCGATTCGTCACGGTCCCGGTTCAGGTCATACTCGGCGCGCGAATCAAGGCCCCACACGGCGGAGGGACATTTTTTTATCATCACATCGGTGAAGGGGTCTTCTTCGTAGAAGCGTTCCCCTTCACTGATGCGCATGAAAGGAAGTAACTCCTCCCGCAGGGTGTGGCCCGCATGTATTGCCGTGGCAATAAAGGGCTGCGAGAGATCAAGGGACCAGGCGAACCCGCCTGCCTCATCGATTCCCGCGGGCCGATTTACCGCAGTGAGTGCCGCGGCCGTTTCTCTGCAGAAGGGAAGTTTCATCTATTTCAACCCGAACCTTTCCAGGCCTGAATCGGCAACGCGGTGGACCAGGCGCCGGTAATCTTCCATCTCTCCCTCTTCGCTGCCATGGTAGAGGGTATAGAGCTGGGGACTCCAGCTTTTCACCGGTTTCAGGCCGGGGATGCCGTTGACCTCGATGACACGGAGTTTGCCATCAGCGGCAAAGCGCATGTCGACGCGTACATGGTCCTTGCAGTTAAGGGCCGTGACGGCCTGGCGGCAGAGTTCACTGGCTTCATCAGCATGGCTTTCAGGGATCTTTACCCTGGTGATGCCCACGCCGCGCATGTCACT
>CAZHNW010000002.1:0-8509 GCA_964534225.1 uncultured Leptospirales bacterium
CCTGACGGGATCCTTCTCAAGGAGGGGTTTCTAAACGAGGACGAATTTGAAATCATGAAAAGACATACAGTCATCGGTCACCAGGCCCTTATTTCAGCATCGATCGACCTTGGGGCTGACTCATTTTTAAACATGGCCATGGACATTACCCTCTACCACCATGAGCGCTGGGATGGTAAGGGTTATCCCGAAGGACTCAAAGGCAGAGAAATCCCCCTCTCTGCACGAATTGTTGCCATTGCCGATGTCTATGATGCCCTTACTTCACGACGCCCCTACAAGGAGGCCTACAGCCACGAAGAAGCGGTAAAAATAATGAAACAGGAAGAAGACCGCTTTGACCCTGAACTTTTTAAAATTTTTCTCGACCATCAGGATGAATTCAATAAAATACGTTTCAAAGTATTACCTGAAGAAATTATGGACAGTTAATATGTACGGAAGAAATACACAGATACGCTTTGGCGGCCCTATTACCCCTGTTGTGAAACGATTGATGATCATCAATGGGGTTATTTTTCTCATCCAGCAGATTGTAAACCTTTTCCAGCCCCACGCCCTCTCTCTCCTTTTTGGTCTTTCCCATGAAGGCTTTGCCCGGCACTTTATGCTCTGGCAGGTCTTTACCTACATGTTTTTCCACGGGGGGTGGCTGCATATTTTCTTTAACCTCTTTGCCCTCTGGATGTTCGCAGGAGAACTTGAACAGCAGTGGGGAAGTTCACGCTTTCTCAGATATTATCTCTATACCGGAACCGGTGCTGGTATCTTTATTGCCCTCATGAACTTTTTTCTTGCCGCCAGGGGGTATCCCGGAGCCCCTACTATTGGCGCCTCCGGTGCGATCTATGCCATACTTCTTGCCTATGGCATGACATGGCCCAACCGGGAAGTCCTGATCTATTTTCTCTTCCCCATTAAGATGAAATACCTCGTCCTCATATTTGGACTCATTGAATTTTTCGGCACCCTTTCTTCCGCTGCCGGTCAGGGAGGAAACATCTCTCATATCGGACACCTCGGGGGCATAATTTCCGGCTTTATTCTTTTGCGCATGCAAACAAGAAAACCCGGGAGTATGACCTTTTCTCAAAAAAAGAAAAAAACAGAAAAAGTAAACCCTGTCAGCAAGGGGATGAAAAAAATCCGTCTAAAAAAGAAACAGAAGGAAATAGAAACCCGTATAAAGGCAAAAAAAATTATCGATGAGCTGCTGGAAAAAATAGCACGGACCGGCATGAGTTCCCTCACTGATAAAGAAAAAAAGGACCTTGAATGGGCTCGCAAACACTACTATCCTGAAGGGAACGACACGGTTCACTGACAAAAATCTATTCTATTTTTCTTTTTTCGTTAAAAACAAGACAAATTCTTCAGGAGGGCGGGGGGGGCTGAAATAGTATCCCTGAAAGAAATCGCACCCCACAGCCCTTAAAAAATTAAACTGTTCTTCAGACTCGACCCCTTCCGCAACAACCTTGAAACCCAGATTATGAGCCAGGTCAATAATTGTATTGACCAGCGTAACCGAAGGAACATCCCCCGGTATGTCTTCTACAAAGGACTTATCGATCTTCAGGGTATCTATAGGATAGCTCTTCAGCTTGCTGAGAGAAGAATAGCCTGTACCAAAATCATCGATAGAGAGGGAAATCCCCATGGCATGAAGTTCGCTGAGTTTGCGAATACTGTCTTCTTCATTTTCCATGATACCGCTTTCGGTAATCTCCAGTTCGAGCCAGCGCGGGTCAAGATTTGAACGCTCGATCCTTTTTTTTATCTGTTCAATCAGGTCATCCTGTTTGAACTGAAAGGGAGAAAGATTGACAGCAACACGCACCGGTTCAAAACCCTCTTCCTGCCAGAGCCTGTTTCTTTGGCACGACTCTTCAAGAATCATCAGTCCAATATCAACAATGGTACGGTTCTTCTCTGCAATGAAAATAAAATCATCAGGACAAACAAGGCGTCCAGAATCGTTGATTTTCCACCGTATCAACGATTCCATTCCCACGAGATGGCCTTCTGCATCCACCTTTGACTGGAAATAGGGGATAAACTCCCTCTTTTTTATCGCTTCTTTCAAATCCTTTTCAATTTCAAGGCGGTGCATCATTTCCCTGTTTAATTCTGCATCATAGTAATGAAAGGTATTACCCCCGTTACTTTTTGCCACATACATTGCAGATTCCGCATTCTTGACCAGTTCCTCCGGGGATTTACCATCCGCCGGAAAAATAGAAATTCCAATACTGGGCAGAACCTCAACATTGACCCTGTTTACCAGGAAAGGGCGAGAAAAAATCATACGGGTTTTATGGGCAATGGTATCAATGGTGTCGACATCTGCTTCATTCCTGATTGTACCAATATCAGAAAGAAGAACCATGAATTTGTCTTCAGCAAAACGACAGACAAGGTCCTTCCTGAAATATTCATCATTCAGATCAGAAGCAATTTTCTGAAGAACCTTGTCACCAAAATCAGTTCCATACATTTCATTGATATTCTTAAAATTGTCCATTCCCATGCACATGATGGCAAACTGTTGACCTTTGAGAGTTTCAACAGTAATCCTGTTACTGAAAAGGTCCTTGTTGGGAAGCTCAGTCAATGAATCAAAAAAAGTAAGCCTGAAAAGCTGATCTTCAGTATCCTTAATATTGGTCACATCAAGAAGAACAAGGTCTATGATGCCTTCATCTTCATTATACTTTGCCGTCACCGCGACCCACATGCGGTCACCATTTTTCTTTACCAGTATTATTTCCCTTCTCTCTATCTTGCCGACGGTCTTCATCTCTTCAATAAATCCTGCGAGATCTCTATCACTGTAAAACGTTGCATAAAAATTCTCGCCAATAAATTCGCTTCTGTCCTGGTAACCGAACAGTGCATGACCGAGATCATTGCAGGCGAGTATCATACCCCCTTTTTCTTCAATGGTAATCATTGAAACAAGGGCTGTATTGTAAAGATTCCTGTACTTTTCTTCACTGTTTTTCAGGGCCCTGTCCGCCTCCCTGACATCACTGATATCCTTCATGTGAAAAATGAAACCATTAATAGGCTGACGTTCAATGCAGTTACTGATACATGCCTCAATTTCACAACTGGTATTGTTTTTCCTGAAGATACTGAACTCGGTTATCAAGTGATCCACGCCTTCCTCGATTGCTGCCCTGGTATTTTCTTTCAGTACCTGCACGTCTTCTTCTGACACCAGGGCATTAATGTTTCGTCCCACCAGTTCATAGGGAGAATATCCTGTAAAATCCTCAATAGACTGGCTCAAAAACTGGATATCCCAGTCAGGATCAGCAAGAAGAATCACTTCCATACTGTGTTCAAGAATAGCACGAAATTTTTCACCACTTTCCCGTATCAGGTCTTCTGCAATTTTTCGCTCGGTAATATCAATAGAATTCAGGATAAAACATATACCACTGTCAGTATCGCTGGTTATTCTGCTGAGAACTGTTTCCATACACCTCTGTTCCCTGCGGTGATTATACATGAAGAGCTCCAGCTCCCGGCTTTTCTCTTCGCTGCCCCCCTTCCCCTCGATAAATGTCCTGACAGAAGAGATTGATTCGTCGCTGAGATAATCATAAAGGCTCTCTCCAATAATATCAACGGGATCAAGGCCAAGTATGCGTTTTATTGAATCGCTTTCGAAAAGGATGGTACCATCATTGGCAACAATTGAAATAAGGTCTGAAGAATTCTCCAGAAGTACCCTGTAATGCCGCTCCTGATGAAGCAGGGCCTCTTCTGTTTTCTTCTTCTCAGTAATATCACGTATAACACCGAGGGTACCAATAAAAACCCTGTTATCATTTAAATCAAAATTATATATACCAATTGAAACAACTTCGCCCGGAACAGGTTCTGAATCTTTTTCATTAGCAGGAAGGAGATGCAATGTCAGTTTTCTGGTAAGGCGCTTACCACCTCGTCTTTCATCAAAAAGGCGGGGAGCCTCTTCATCTCCTGTCACCTTTCCTTTCATTCGTTTTAAAACCGTTGCGCGCTCAACGAACTCAAGATCATCAGGATGAACAATAACACTGAAATGCCGACCAATAAGTTCATCCCTGCGATAACCAAGCTTTTCTACCGCATCATTAATATAGGTGAAGCGCCCCTCGCCATCTATCTCATAGACGATATCAGGAAGGGTCTGAAGAATTGCACGATATATGTCCCCGTTACTCTTCATCACTCCCATCTATAAATGATATAAAAAAAGAACAAGCATCTTTCATGTAAAAGGACATAATACGGGATTTAATATGATTCTCTATCACTGTAAAATAAAAAAGTTCTCTTTTCAGGTTGACAGAAAAACCTCCCCGGCAATGATGTTCGACATCACTAAAGAGGTCACCATGTCATTGATAATATCATTTGTCGTTATAATACTTCTTGGCAGTATAGCCTTCTATCTCTACCTGTACCGGTCTGACCGCCTCAATCCAGAAAAACAGGCACAAGAAAACTATAAGAAACGAATCATGGACCGCTACCGGTAACTTGTTTAATGACCGTAATGTGTCCTGTAGCAGAGCCCCTCGTAGTATTTCTTTCCCAGTGAAAACTCATCCATTTTCAAAACCTGCCGCCCCCGGTTAAGTTTTCTGTTGACCTTTTTTACTTCATCTTCATCACGCACGATTATCTTGAAATGATGAGGAGCCCTGAGGTTTTTCAATGTAAAAAAAATGCCTCGATAAAAAACATGAAGCAGGTCATCTTCTCCTTTCTCCGGCTCGCTGATTCTCTTAATCATATCAAGATCAATAGCGGAATAATCTTCGAGTAAAACATTTTCATCAATCATCATGGCAGTATCAAATAGATGCTCATCTCCTGTATTGTAAAATTGCTCGATCAGAAGACGTCCCAGGTCATTACGAATAGTGTTAAAGGTCTCACTAATCAACCCTGTCTTTCTTTCCTCGCTGATCCTCCCCTTACTGCACAAATTATCAAGTTCATCAATACGCTTCATGAAAAGGTGCCACAGCTCCGATATTTCCAAGGCGTACATCTCTATTATTTTCAGATACTCCTGCCGGGTTACATTGTGAAAAATGTCATTGCCGCATAGTTCCCTTTTCATACCCACCTCCTCTCCTCTGGAGGTTGCAGGTAAAAAACCCCTGCATTATTAAGTATACCAACAAGACAAAGGGAAGTTAATAATTTTTTAAAAATATCGAGTAAAACCGTATATTAGAGATCAATTCGTGCTACCATAGTCCTGTAGACAAATGAAACTCCGGATAGATTTGTATAGAGGGGCATCTTTCTTAGCTATTCAGCCTTTGGCGGCGGGAAAGAATTGTCTCAGGAAAAATTTCTTCCACACTGTTGAAAACATAATCAGGCCGATAGGGAAACCGGTCTATCATTTTCCGCGTGGTGACCCCTGTCAAAACAAGGCAACATGTCATTCCCGCCTCAAGACCACCCACAATATCTGTATCCATGCGGTCGCCAATCATAAAACTGCTGGCGGAATGCACACCCAGCTTGCGACGCGCCCAGTACATCATGGCAGGATTCGGTTTCCCGATAAAATACGGCCGTATCCCGGTAACCCTCTCGATTGGGGCCACCAGGGCCCCGCATGCCGGTACGGGCCCGCGATCCGTGGGCCCTGTAATATCCGGATTGGTTGCGATAAAACGCGCCCCCTCCCTGATAAGATGAGTTGCCTCAACGATGCTCAGATAGTCATACTGTTCTGTTTCTCCCACGATAACATAATCAGGATTCTGATTCGTTATGGTGACACCTGATTTCTCAAGCTGCTCCATCAGGCCCCGCCCGCCGATTACATATGCTGAACATTCTTTCTTCTGATATTCCAGGAAACTTGCCGTTGCCATTGCAGAAGTATAGAACTTCTCCACCCCTACCTCAATACCGAGCTTGTCAAGTTTTGCCTTAAGGTCTACCGGGGTATTATATGAATTGTTCGTCATGAACAGAAACCGGCAGTTACCTGTCTTTAGCCTGTCAACAAATTCACGTGCCCCCTTTATCAGCCTGGGCCCCTTGTTTATGACACCATCCATATCAATAATGAATGCCTTGTCACATGTTCTAATAGTATTATGCATTGTCTCATCTCCCTGATGGTAACAATTATTTACACTTCGATTATTGATTTTCAAGTTTTTTTTCAAAAGTATTGCAATTTCAGACCCCTGACATCTATTCTCCTCGGTAAAGAAAAATAACACATTTAAGGAAAAGGCCAATGATTACACGCTATCTTGATACCCTTGACGATACAGCACAAAAGGTCTTTCTAATTCGCCATGCAGAGAGAGACCCCATTGATGACATGAAAAACGCCCTTGCCATACGGCTCACTGAACAGGGACACCGAGAATCAATTGAACTGGGAAAACAGCTTTCACCCCTGGGCCCCTTTGATATCTATCACAGCCCTGTTCCCCGCTGCGCCGAAACTGCCTCGCGTATAGCAGAAGGCCTTGCCTCAAAGAAGACTAAAAGTACTATGGGGGGAAGTCTTCTTGATCTTGGAGGCCCCTATGTAAAGGGCGACTGGAATGAACTCGTCAAAAGAACAAGGGAAAAAGGCCCGTCCCTTTTTCTCAGGGAATGGTTTACCACGGAGAAACACCATGACATTATGGTACCCCTGCAGATGGCAGCGAAAGAAAGCCTTTCATTACTCACCAGACAGCTAAAAGAGCATTCAAAACAGGTTGTAAATATTTCCCATGACTGGAATATTATTATCTTAAGAGAATTCTTCTTCGGGATAGAGCATGAGACCTATGGCATGCCGCCTTTTCTTGATGGAATTGTCCTGTACCGTAAAGACAGGGGTCTCTATCTTTCCTATCACGGCAAAGAAAAAAGAATAAAAGATCAAGACTGATTGCCGGATGCACAATCCGTTACAGCGCCCTGAATCAGTTCAAGGGCATGAGGAATGGCCTTTTCAATAAAGCCCAGGTTTTCCCTCACCGCCCTGGGGCTTCCCGGCAGGTTAATAATAAGACTATTTCCCCTGATACCGGCCACGGCACGAGAGAGCATGGCATGGGGAGTAATCTCCAGGGACTTTGCCCTCATTGCCTCTGTAAAACCCGGCGCGCTCTTTTCGATTATAGAAAGCGTCGCTTCCGGGGTGTTGTCCCGGGGAGCAAAACCTGTACCTCCCGTTGTTAAAATCAACTGAGTTCCCTCATCTGAAAATTCGATCAGGGCCTTTCTGATTTCTTCTTTCTCATCAGAAACAATAACTTCCATTTTTACACTGTACCCCTGCCCGACAGCCCATTCCCTGATGGCGGGCCCTGACAGGTCTTCTCTCTCTCCCCGGGAAGACCTGTCACTGACGGTAATAATCCCCACGCTTTTCATGATAACTTCCTCCTTTAATAAACGGACACCCTGAAAACATGTATCAGTCTATATCACCCCGTAATAAAAGACCATGTCTTAAAACTGTAAAGAAAAAAATATCTTCCCCTTTGACTATTCCCGGCTGCAGCTTTTAATTCATTGGCCGTAAACTTCCCCCTGCCCTGTGAAAACTTTTACTCAATCTTTAACATTGCCCCTTCGATAATCAAAAAGACAGGATTGAAAAATGACAAAAATTCTTCCCACCTATATTACACGACATAAATCATATATCGATTACCGCCTGAGAATACTATCTAATTATGTCTCTTTAAAAAATCAGAATATTAGCTCAACCTTCATTCATTCTCTCATTACTTCTATCATTAATCCTGCTGAAAAAAAATGCCCTGGCCAGGATGATAAACCTATCCATGAAGCCATCAATGACATCAAGGCAATGGCCGCCACATGGGATATTAACAATGACGGAGACCTTCTGGGTTATATCTACCAGAATCTTGAAATCAAAAATACAAAAAAAAAGAAGGGACAGTATTTTACCCCTCCCGGCGTGGTTAATCACATTGTCTCTACCCTTATCGCCACATCTCCCAATCCCTGCCATAGCAGGTTTCTTGATCCGGCATGCGGTTCAGGCCAGTTTCTTTTGAGCCTTTATAACCACCTCCTTGAAATGCACACCGCCCGGGGCATTTCAGTCAGTGAAGCGTCAGAGTACATCATTGCTCATCAGATTACTGGCTTCGACATTGATCCCCTTGCAGTGCATATATGCAGAACCAACCTTTCCCGCGTCTCCGGTATTGACGCCAGCCGTATCAACATTCACACACTGGACTTTCTTTTTCAACAAAACCTGATGAAAAGAGACCAAGAGATATTCGACCTGTGGGACATAATACTGGGAAACCCTCCCTGGGGAAGTGCACTTTCAGCAGAGGAAAAACGCCATGCACTGTCACATTACACTTCCGCGCGTTCAGGCATCAATACCTTTACCCTTTTTATTGAACGGGCCCATGACTATATCACCCGTGATGGCATTATAGGTTTTCTTCTTCCTGAAGCCTATCTCAACATAAAGGCCCACAGG
>CAZHNW010000002.1:8519-124483 GCA_964534225.1 uncultured Leptospirales bacterium
GGCGATTAAAATCGAAATACCGGACGTAAAGCCCGTGATGACCGGAGACGGAATGTAGGCGGTCAGCTTGCCGAGGTAACCCTCTGGGGAGAAAAATTCAAAGGGGTCTTTGCCCCCTCCATCTCAATGATAATGAAAAGACAGGAAAACGCCGGAGAGAGGCACCAGAACATTGTAAAAATACGCAATGAAGAATCCCTTGCCGACGGTACGGCAATCATGATACCCCAGGCAGCCTTTCACAGGACCCATGAAAGTATTTTCAACATTCACTACACGAAAAAATGTGTTAACCTTCTCTCACTTATCGAAGAACAGGACTGCTTTTATCTCAAGGGCAATTCACGCTTCTACCTTGGTATCGTTACCGGCAACAACCAGAAACATATATCCCCGGTCCAATCCCCTGACTTCCCCGACCCGATACTCCTGGGAAAGGATCTTGAACAGTACCGAATCAATTTCAGCAACAACTACTTCAGGTACAGCAGGGAAGACCTGCAACAGGTAGCCCCTCAACAGCTCTACAGGGCCAAAAATAAAATACTCTACAAGTTTATCGGAAAACGACTTACCTTTGCCGAAGACCGTGAGGGCTACTATTCTCTAAATAATATCAACGGCTTTATTCCGGAGAACAATCCCCTGTCAACACCGGTACTTGTATCACTTCTTAATTCAGACCTGATGCAGTACTATTATGAGAATTCATTTTTCACCCTCAAGGTTCTACGCGGAAATCTCGAAAAACTTCCCCTTAAAATCATTAAGAAAGGAAACCAGGAAAGGATTGAAAAACTTGCTGAGCAGCTTTCCGGTCTTGAAGAAGAGTCAGCAGCCCTGACACGTCAAAACATCGAGGATATTATTTTCAGCGAATATAAGATTAAAGATCGCGAGGCGTATGTTATCAGCAGGGGTTAGAAAGACTTCCACACCACAATCATATCCACATTGCCATTTGCATCATCATCAAAAAATGCAATCCCTCTCTTTAGATAGAAATAGCCACGATGAGAGCCGTTTTTTACAACATGACGACCCTCTTTTCCGTAAAAAACAAGAACCGGTTCAATCCCCCTGTCAGCACTGACAGCACCTTCGAGCAATCCCTTTCCTGAAACCACGGCAATACCTGCCACCCTTCCCCGGCAGGAGATAACGACCAGGCCACTTTCTTGTATATAATACAACCTGTCATAAAGGGGCCCTTTCACCCCCTTGATTTTCAGCACATCCATGAAAAATCTTTTTTCATTCCCCTCTACAACCTTTGATACAGCAGGAGCCCTGGCAAGCCCCAGGGCTTTTCCCGTTTCCATGCCTATCTCTATTTCACCTGCACTCCTGCCGGCGTAAATCGCACAAACCGTCTCCCCCGTCACAGGTAAGACCCCGGAAACAAATATAAAGAACAACATCAGAGAATTCATTTTACCGGCCATCCGCACCTGCCCCCATTAACTTTTCAGCATTTCTTTTCATAGCAGCAAACCGCCGGGGATACTTTTCCGGGGTGGCTGCTTTTTTCTGAAACAGAAGGCCTTCTCTGGAGACTGAAAAGGCGTTTATCTCTTTTTCATCGGCCTCAGCAAGCCCCAGGTCTTTCACAAACAGGCGAAAAGCGTCTCCCCGATTCCTTTCTTCGGAATAAACATAGAGCAGTCCATTATCCTCGAGAAGAGGAGCACCGCACTCAAGGGTTACGGGAAGCGGGGCAAAGGCGCGTGACACAACAAGACCAAACCTTCCACGGAGCCTCTCCTCATGAGCAGCCGCCTCCACCCTCCCCTCCTCTACACAACAGGAAACATCGAGAAGGCGTATAATGTGACTCAGAAAGGATATCCTCTTTTCTCTCACCTCGAAAAGTGAAAAATTCCAATCAGGACGTACAATAGAAAGGGGGATTCCCGGGATCCCCTGACCCGAACCCAGATCAGCCACCCGTGTTCCACGTGGAACACGGGCATTACAGAGAGGGGATATACTCGAAAGAATAAGATCATTGCGCAGAGATTCCGGGCTGTTATAGCCCGTAAGGTTCATCGTCTTCCCAACACGATAGAGTTCGTCAGAGTAAAGCCTCAGAAGAGAACATAGTTTTTCACTATTTTCTCCCCCAAGGAGCTCAACAAATCGAAAAAGATCAGTTTGTTCCACGTGGAACCTCTTTGTCCCGCCTGCGGAGGGCCTCGATATGGACAAGTAAAATCGAAACATGAGAAGGATCAACACCGGAAATACGTGAAGCCTGGGCGATTGTTTCAGGACGTACCGTTTTCAGCTTTTCCTTTGCCTCGTTTTTCAGGCCATCAATAGAATCATAGTCAATATCCCCCGGGATAGCTGTCTCTTCCAATTTTTTCATTTTTTCGATACGCTCGAGGTCCTTTTTGATATAGCCCTCGTATTTAACTTCCATCTCTACAACGGGTCGCCAGGATGCGGGGATATCGAAGGGAAGATGATCAAGAAACATGGCAAGTTTCACCTCTGGGCGGCGAAGGAGTTTTCCTGCATTGTGCCGCCCCTTTTGAAGGGTATGGCTCTTATCGGGTATGATTTTCCCGGCAAAGGCATCGTCGACTTCTATTGATGTTTCTTTGAGACGGGTAACGGTACTTTCGATACCGGCATACTTTTCTCTCATTCTTTCATATGATTCCTGTGGGACCAGGCCCGCATCGAGGCCGTATTTCATCACACGGTAATCAGCATTATCCTGTCGTAAAAGAAGACGGTGTTCTGCACGGGAGGTAAACATTCGGTATGGTTCTATGGTACCCTTGGTAACCAGATCATCGATAAGAACACCCAGATAAGCCTCGGAACGGCGCAGAACAAGGGGTTCTTTTCCTTTGATATAGAGTGTGGCATTTATGGCAGCCACCAGTCCCTGCCCTGCCGCTTCTTCATACCCGGATGTTCCATTTATCTGGCCGGCATGAAAAAGTCCCCTGATTCTCTTGGTTTCGAGGCTCGGATGAAGTTCAACAGGAGGCACATAGTCATATTCTACGGCATAAGCCGGGCGCATTACCATGGCATTTTCAAGGCCAGGTACAGTCTTTATCATCTCCAGCTGGACGTCCTCGGGAAGGGAACTGGAAAAGCCGTTGATGTAATACTCGTTGGTGTCATACCCTTCAGGTTCGAGAAAAAGCTGATGCCGGGGTTTTTCAGAAAATCGCACCACCTTGTCCTCGATTGAGGGACAATAGCGCGCCCCCACCCCCTGTATCACTCCCCCGTAAAGGGGCGACCGGTCAAGGCTGCCTCGAATTATGTCGTGGGTTTCACCGCCTGTATAGGTAATCCAGCAGGGCACCTGACACTGGGAAATCTTGCCGGTAGCATATGAAAATGGAACGGGATCGTCATCAGGGTGCTGTATTTCACACTTGCTGAAATCTATAGAATCGCCGTTGACCCGCGGCGGGGTCCCTGTCTTCATGCGAAGAACGGGGAACCCGAGACGCCGTAGAGAATCTGAAAGAGCGTCTGAAGAAAAATCACCGAGGCGTCCGCACCTTTCCTGGTAGGTCCCGATATGTATCAGGCCCTTGAGGAACGTCCCGGTACAGAGAATAACGGTTTTCGAATAGTGGACCTGCCCCCGTATGGTTTTAATTCCCTGCACCATGTTTCGTTCAACAAGTAACTCTTCGGCGATGTCCTGAATGATTACCAGCCCCTTCTGTTTTTCCATTACATGTTTCATTCTGTATTGATAATTTTTTTTATCAGCCTGGGCACGGGGGGCCCATACTGCGGGGCCCTTGCTCCGGTTGAGCATCTTGAAATGAATACCTGTTTCATCAATAGCCCTTCCCATCTCTCCGCCAAGGGCATCGATCTCTTTCACAAGGTGTCCCTTTGCAAGGCCCCCGATGGCGGGATTGCAGCTCATCTGGGCAATGGTATCGAGATTGCCGGTCACAACAAGGGTATCGAAACCCATCCTCGCCGCGGCGAGGGAGGCTTCAACCCCGGCATGTCCCGCCCCGACTATAATGATATCAAAAGTCCTTTTCATAACACGTTCCTTTAATATTATGTCTCTCAGGATCAATCTAATCCTGCAGACTCTCTCTCCGTCTTCATCCACTGCTGAAGCATTTGTTCATACCGGCAGTATTTATGAAAATCGGCTTCAATACTACATATAATAAAATAGCGATACCTGCACCCGGTAATCAACTATATTTCAAGACTTTCTGATAAAGTCGGCTCTCTATGCAAGATTAATTTCACTTATGATAAATTAAAGAAGAATGATGGGGGAAGTAAAGGCCAAACTGATTATGTCATATACTTCACTGCGGTATGGTTTATGCTGAGGGGTTTTCATAAAACCAGGGTATCGTCCCCTGATAAAGAGAAGGAAGTAAAAGCAGACTGCCTGGAGGCAGAAACGGGGAGTATGCCATCAAAGACTTTTTTCTTTCATCAAAAGTTTCATGGCTTCACGGGCTTCTTCGATTTTTTCAACAAGATGTGAATAGGCAGATTCTGCCTCGTCAAGTTCATTGTTACGCCCGATGTTTTCCAGGGCATATGCGGCTTCGTAGGCATCCTTTGCAGAAAAATTTGATACGGACCCCTTAATAGTATGGGCATATTTTCTAAGTTTTTCCGCATCGGCGCTGTTAATGGATTCCCTGATGGTATCGAGAAGCTTCTGTGAGTCTTCAATGAAAAGATCCGCAAGTTCCCTGAAAAGTTCCATATCGCCATCGAGCCTTTCAGACAGTTCTCCCCGATTGATTACATCCTCAATCTTCATACTCTCTCCCCCTCTTTTACCGGCTGTTATTCAAACTGGTGTGAGTACAAATTTAAACAGTCTCCGCGGGAAAAAGTCAATAACTTTATTAAAATACAAAAAGTTCATCATAGTAATGAAGTGTACTTATGTAAAAACCATCCTCTTTAGTGACATAATTCATGAGGGTTGTCTTAATGCGGGACAAATCCTCGTTGTCAAGACGCAGGTGGTGCCGGTAGTATTCCGCTTCCCGGTCAATACTACTGAAACGGGTAATCCTGGTCTGTTTGATCTTTCTGCTCCTGAAAGGTATGGACAGGGATGAAAGAATTTGCTTCAGGTCAATGTCATTTCTTCGATACCCCTGTTTCAATTCAAGATCCCTTCTGATCCTTGCTGCCATTGAGTCCGAGGGCTTTTCCCTGTCATTCAGAAGAATAACAACACGCTGCGAAAGATCGACCATTTTTTTAACCGCCTTCAAAGGATCTTCCATGCCGTAGAGTGCGTGGATGCAGATGCAGGCATCGGCTTCCCTCCCCTCATAGTTTTCCCAGGGAGAAAATATGATCTCAAGCCTGTCCCTTTCCGGGGACGCG
Source organism: uncultured Leptospirales bacterium (assembly GCA_964534225.1). GTDB lineage: Bacteria > Spirochaetota > UBA4802 > UBA4802 > UBA5550 > CAZHNW01. Next base: position 13,890 of record CAZHNW010000002.1, read on the forward strand.
AGACCTCCCTTCTTTTCTATTTTTCGTTTCAGTATTTTCACCATGGGACGTGAGGGTTCAACGGCAATGACGGAAAGACCCGCCTTCAGCAGAGGCAGGGTAAACAAACCTGAACCGGCGCCGCAATCAATGACAGAAGAAAATTCTCCTATTTCTCTCATGATCTCCTGAAAGAGTTTGCCAGGATAATTCTCCTCACCCAGTCTCCTGTCATATTCTTCAGCAAACCGTTTCTCATGAAATCTCATATATTCTCCATTCAAAACTTTCTTCAGCCAGATGCATGCATGGTAGAAATAGACTGCATTGATTCAAAAGGCTTATGAAAGTAAGGCGGGGAAGTCTTTTCTGGAAAAAATTAAAATTCAATGGAAAGAAAAGCAACGTCATCGTCCCTGTTTTCAAGAGCTGAAAAACTGTCAATGCCGTTGAGAATGGCATCGTTGAAGTCCTGACCATGAAGGTGATGGTGCTCCCTGATCGAGGCGGCGAGTTTTTTGACCCCGTATTCATGACGTTCTGAATTTTTTATTTCGGTAAGACCATCGGTATAAAGAAGAAGGCGGTCACCGGGGTGTACACTGATACTCTTTTCTTCATAGGCCACATCATCGGCTATACCGATAAAAAGGCCAAAGGTATCAAGGGCAAGAATAGAATCCTTTGAAGCCCTGTAGTAGAGGGCACGGGTATGCCCCGCATTGGTAAAACGTATTGTCCCTGTTTCGTCGTCATAAATGACATAGAATGTGGTAATATACTGACCGGAAAGAAGAAGCCCCCGCATCTGCCGGTTAATGGCATCGAGATATTCCCGGGTACTGCTGTAGCGTGTCGCATACAGACTGCAAATCATTTTAGCCATGGACATGACAAGGGCGGCGGGAATCCCGTGCCCGGTAACATCTGCAATGAGCATCCCGCTCTGGGTATCGGAAATCCTGTAGCAGTCGTAATAGTCACCCCCGATATCCTCGATGGGAAGGTAGTTACCGGTAACGCGCGGATAATCGATATGACTGAAATCCGTGGGTATAATAAACTTCTGTATCTGTTTGGCTGCTTCAAGTTCCTGTTTTATGAGGCGGTTTTTTTCAAAAAGCTCAGTATTGACTGATTTAAGACGCAGAAGTGACAGAACCCGGGCAACCAGTTCTTTTTCATTGAGGGGCTTCATGAGAAAATCATCAGCCCCGATACGCAGACCCTTGATTTTTGAATTCAAATCATCAGAGCCGGTCATAAGAATAACCGGTACAAAATCCCTGCCTACGACGTCCTTGAAGCGTGAAAGAAAACCGAAGCCATCAAGGCGGGGCATAACAATATCAACAAGAACAAGGTCATATTTCTTTTCAGCAAGGGCCTCGAGTCCCTCAATACCATCGACGGCCTCGTCGATATTCATATTCAACGCTGAGAGGGTTTTTTTGATAATCGCCCTGTTAAGCTTGCTGTCATCGACAACAAGAATGTCCCATGTATTATTCAAGTAACCAGTCTGCATAAAACCTGCCCTTTATTTTGATAACATCGGTTATTCTTCTTACATTTCTAAAAAATTGCAATTGCTTTTTATTACCATGCAAATAATAGTCTCACCGTATACTGAAGAAAAGAGTAAAAACGCAACTCTGCCAGGCTGAAAAGACAAATCGTGAATTAATATAAACAAAACACAATACTCTTTAAAAGTGCTATGAAAATTCTTATGCTTCAACTACCCCTCCTCAGCTACAGCCGTGGGTATTTAAACGGCAATGTCCCCTGCGGCCCTGCAGCCCTGGGTGCCTTTATAAAGAAAAATTTCCCCGACACCTGCAGCATTGAGTACCTTCCCTTTGAAATAACATCATTTGCCTCTGACAACATTATTATGCGGGAGATAGAAAGAATCTCACCGGATATTATCTCCTTTTCTTGTTTTCTCTGGAATATTGAACGCCACCTTTACCTTGCACAGATGTGCAAAAAAATTCTGCCTCATGTGACGGTTATTTTCGGGGGGGCGGAAGTTTCACCTGGTTCCAGTGCCCTCACTGCACACTATCCACAGGTAGACTTTTTTTATACTGGCGAGGGAGAATGGTTTTTTCAAAGATATCTCCGGGGTGATAATATGCATCACCGTTCAGAAACACTTTCAGGGAACAGCCTTATACACCAGCCTGCGGAGGACCTTCTTTTTTCACATGAAATCGTTGAGCCCTTAACCGCGGGTGAGTTGGAAGTCATGCCTGACAGGTCCATCTTTCTTGAACTGACCCGCGGGTGCCCCTGGCGCTGCAGTTACTGTTACTATTCAAAAAACAGCAGAAGGGTGAGAGAACTTCCCTTCTCCCTTTTAACAGATGCCATTGCCGCCCACCCAGACCTTTCAGAAATCTATATCCTTTCCCCCACCTTTGATGCGTCTCCTGATTTCATTGACCGCCTTAAAATTTTAAAGGACATGAAACACGGAATCAGCCTTCACACGGAGCTGCGTCCTTCAGCGGTGACCCCGGAAACAGCCGACCTTCTCTTTGATGCGGGCTTTCGGTCACTTGAAGTGGGGCTGCAGACCCTCAGCCCCGGCCCCCTTGAACGGGTCAGAAGAAGGTCTGATCCAGAAAAGGAACTTGAAGGGATATGTTACCTGAATGAGAGAGGCATCGATCTGAAAATCGGCATTATCCCCGGACTCCCCGGAGAAACAGCAGAATCCTTTAAGATCACCATGGACCGCCTTCTGGAGATGGGCCTTGGCGAGGCAATCGAACTCTACCCGCTGATGATTCTTCCCGGTACGGCAATCAGGGAAGAAGCGGAAAAAGAAAAAATACACTTCATGACTTCCCCCCCCTACTACTATGTCGACGGCTGGGGCATGTCTGCAGAGAATATCAGGGAAGCGGGCCGCTACCTGGAAAGGGCAACAGGTCTCAGTACCAGGGAGTTCTCTCTTCCCGATTTTTCATTTACCAGGGACAGGGAGTCTTCCCTGACAGCCGCCTGTATGATCCAGTCTGACCCGGCTCTACTCTACAGGGGTAACACCATTGAGAGCCTTGTTGAAACCAGTCTCTTCAGTTTTCACTTTCAAAAACAGACAGGGGAAAAACTCTACTGTCATCTCGAAAAGATAAAAGATAAACTTCCCCCCCATCACCTCTTTAACATGGTCTTTTACGAGAAGAGATGTCTCGACGAAAAACGTCTCGATAATCTCTTTGGTGCCAGTGATGATTCACTGGAAAGCCGTCTCAACTTTTTTTCTTCAGCAAAGATGGAGGGACGGGTCCGTTTTTTCCATGTAACAGGGAACCTGAAGCTCTACAGCGCCCTTGACAGCAATTACAGATTAATTGAGCCCATTCTCTCATGTAGACCTGGAAACAACCAGAGACTGCCGCGCTTTATCGAAAAATGTGCCACCCTCCCCCCCCTCCTCATTACAGCGGGCGGATATCCTTCACTTGAATCCCTTCTGCTGCGTTTCTACAGTGACATCCCTGAAACGGTTGCCTTTGAAAGAGAAGAGGAACAGATGCTCTGGTATGATGCTGCCGGTTTAGAGCACATCCGGTATCCCCTCGGTTTTACCTCTGTCACAATATGAACTGAATTCAAAGAAGGCAAATTTTCTTGACTTTTATTTGATATGGGATACCTTTTTTAAGTAACGTTTCCCCTGTGGATTATTTTAATTGTTTCCTGACTCCGGAGATTACCATGAAAACCAGAATCTTTCTTTCATCCCTGTTGATCATTGCTTTTTCCATACAGCTTCATGCGAGCAAAATTGTAGGGGTTACCGCCTTCAGTAACCTGAGCAGACAAAAAAGCCTTAACTGGCTGCAGGTCGGTATCGCCGATTCCATTTCATATAAACTGAGAAATATAAAGGACTACATCGTCATTGACCGCACTAATGTCGACAAGGTCCTCAATGAGATACGCCTGGGACAGTCCGGTTTTATCAACGAAAAACTTGCCAAGCAGGCTGGTAAGGCGCTAAACGCGGATATTCTCGTGGTGGGAAACTTTCAGGTTTATGGAAAAAGGGTGCGCATTCACGCCAAACTTGTAGACGTGGAAAGTCACAAGATTCTGAAACAGGTCCAGGCCACCGGGACCATGGACGATATTTTTGATCTTCAGGACAAAATTGCCTTTAACATCATTAAGGACCAGGATGTTTCCATTACCGATGAAATCCGTGACAGGATGCGAAAAAACTATACAAAAAATCTCTCTGCCTACGAATACTTTTCCAAAGGACAAAAATTTTACTACCAGACAAACTACAGAGAAGCTATCAAACTCTTCAAGAAAGCTGTTTCCATTGATAAACGTTACAGCCTTGCCTATGCGGGTCTTGGCAAGGCCTACGCCAACCTCTACTGGAAGATGAAAAACTATTCAAATAAAAAAATACCTGAATATCTCCAACGCTCCTATGAATACAGCACAAAGGCCCTTGCCTACAGTCCCAATCTTGACGAAGCCCACCTCTCCCTTGCCAAGTATTACCAGAACGTGGACAAAAAACTTGAACCGAAGAAGTGGAAAAAATGCGAAGAAAAGACGAAAGAGGTCATCAGGATCAATCCCAACAACGGTGAAGCCTATTTCCTGATGAGCAGGATATACGGTTATAACGATAACAAGGAAGAACGATACCTGAAAAAGGCCATTGCCAAAAACAACTTCATTGCCGATGCCCACAACAACCTCGGCATCATTTACACCGACCAGGGAAAATATGAAGAAGCCAAGGAGGCCTTCAGGAGGGCGATAAAGGTTGACCCGGAATACAAGACAGCTTATATGAACATCGGCGTTGTTTATGATAAAGAAAAAAAACACAGAAAGGCCCTTGAGATGTATAAACTGGTAGTAAAAAAATACCCCGATTATCCCCTGGGCCTGGTAAACCTGGGAATTGGCTACCGCCGTCTCAAAGAGTATGACAAAGCCCTTATTTATTTTAAACGATCTGTTAAAGTCAAACCGGATTATGCCTTCGGGTGGGGGGAAGTTGCCTATATTTACCTGCAAAAAAAGCAGTACCACCGCGCAGTGACAAACTATAAAAAATCACTCCGCTATGATTATAAAAACAAGTACAGCCTGGCAAATCTCGGGTTTACCTACATGAAGCTGAAAAACTATCGCAGCGCCAAATACTATCTGAAAAAATGCACGCGTTATCATAAAAACTATGCATGGCCTGCGGGACAGCTCGGATGGATTTATCGATACAAGGAACAGGATGAAGAAGAGGCCTTAAAGTGGTACCGGGAAGCCCTGCGGCGTCAGCCTTCGAACAGTAGTTACCGAAGATCCGTGAGGGAACTTTCCAACGGCGGAAGGGTGTATGCCCCATAGCCCTTTGGCTCTTTTCAGTCAGCAGCGAAATACTTTCTCTACCTGAGCCTGAAATCCACGTAATTGATGCCAAGACTCTTTATCTTATAATTAAGGATTCGCTTGGTTGTTCCCAGCAATTCTGCCGCCTTTGTGATATTTCCGTGGGTAATTTTCAGGCTGTCAGTAATAATTTCCTTCACATAGAGATTCGTCATCTCTTCGAGGGTGAGGTTCTGGCTTTCGTTTTTCTCAGCCATCTGAAGTGAAGGGGGAAGGTGGTTGCTGCGAATAACATCTTCCCTGTTTAGTATTACAGCACGCTCAATACAGTTTTCCAGTTCCCTTACATTACCCGGCCAGTGATAGTCAACAAGGAGATTGATGGCCTCTGTACTGATACGGGTAATCCGCCGGTCAAATTCCCTGCTGTACTTCTCAAGAAAAAAATCAGCAAGAAGCATAATATCCGCTTTTCTCTCCCTCAAGGGGGGAGCATAGAGGGGGAAAACATTGAGACGGTAAAAAAGATCGAGCCTGAATTCCCCTGATTCGACTTTTTCCTCCAGGTTCTGGTGAGTTGCTGCAATAATACGAACATCAAGGGGGATAACCTGTGTTGAACCGATACGTTCAATGCTCTTTTCCTGTAGTACCCGCAAAAGCTTTACCTGGCTTTGCAGTGTGAGATCGCCGATTTCATCAAGGAAAATTGTACCCCCGTTGGCAAGCTCAAAGCGGCCTTTTTTCATCACCTGGGCGCCGGTAAAAGCCCCCTTTTCATGACCAAAAAGTTCTGATTCTATCAGGTTTTCCGGCAGAGAAGCTATATTGACTTTAATAAAGGGCCCCTCACGGCGTCGGCTGGAGGCAAAGATAGAATCGGCAATCATCTCTTTTCCTGTTCCGCTCTCCCCGGTTATCAGGACTGTTGAGTTTGTCGGGGCTACCTGGTAGATCTTCTCATAGAGATTTTTCATTATCTGGCTGCTGCCGATAAGCCTCCCGGGATTGGTTATCTCTGTCAGACGCCCTTTGAGCATCCTGTTTTCTTCTTTCAGCTGCATTTCACAGGCCAGGGCCTTTCCCCGTTCATCAACGGCATGAGCAATCATTATTGCCGCTGCCGTCAAAATCGCCAGTTCCCGTGAAAATGAGCTTTCAGGGTCTCTTTTCTTATCAATGGAAACAGTTCCAATAACAGTATCAAAAAGCTCGATAGGCACACATATAAAAACAGCGTCTTTGTCTCCTTTTTTGACAGCTCCCGTTTTATTCAGGAAAAGGGGTTCTGATTCGGTCAAGGATACAACAAGAGGTTTTCCAGAATTAAATACGGTTCCCACAATCCCCTCACCCGGTTTATATGTTCCCCGCCTGGCTTCGTTTTTGCTGTATCCATAGGCGACGTCAATGACAAGATTACGTGATTCTGTGTTATATACATTTATGGATCCACGTGTAATGTCAAGCTCCCTGGCGATAAGATTCATCACACCATTGAGCATGTCTTTCAGGTCGGATTTCGCGGAGAAGACACGTCCCATTTCATAGAGAAAAGCGGATTCCTTCATATCATAATTTATGGGTTCATCGACACGCCTGTTCAATGGTTTCTGTAAAGCCATGAGATTACCTTCCCGTTTTAATAACTTCCTGTTATATAATATACACTTTACAGGAGAATCAAAAAGTAAATATTGACACCCTGCATCCATATTGAGACTATTTTACATTTCTGTAACCATCTTCAATAAAAGTAAAAGACGTGAACATTCATCTACAAAAGCGTTTATGCTTATCGGGAAAAAAAGAGGAAAAACATGAAATTCAGGGGAATTATTTTTGATCTTGACGGAACACTTGTTGATTCATTAGCTGATATCGCCGGGGCTATGAATATTCTTCTTGAGAGATATAATATGCCTTCTCACAGCATTGATTCTTACCGTTATTTTATCGGTGAAGGGCTTGAACACCTGGTAAAAACGGCATTGCCTGAAAATGAACGATCACCGGAAAAAACCGCACAGTATACAATAGAATACAGGCAGATATACCGCGAACACTGCCTTGACACGACGAAACCATACGAAGGGATCAATGAACTGCTGAAACAACTATGGTCACGCCATATCCCCACTCAAATAAAAAAGACGTCTTTACAAAATATATTGTGGAAAGCCTCTTTCCCGGACATTGCTTTATCACAGTACGGGGAGCGGTGGATGATTTGCCGATCAAACCTGACCCGGCTGGAGCCCTTATTTGTGCAAAAAAAATGAACTGCAGTGTGAAAAAAACGATTTTCTGTGGTGATTCATCAGTAGATATTGAGACCGGACTTAAGGCGGGAATGTTGTCAGCTGGCGTCTCCTGGGGAATACGCCCTGCCAGGGAACTGCTTGATGCAGGTGCACATATACTGGTACATAAACCAGATAACCTGCTGCACTACCTGTAACTGTTGATAAACAATAAATCAGAGATTTGTAAAGGGAAACCCTTTACGCCTCTCTGATTTATGTCTGACACTACTTCAAAAAACTGAAGTACCGTCAAAGAGGGAGGAGACCTTCAGCTTTACTGCTGTTACTATCATGTAAAAACTTTATTGCTGAATTCATGTTATCTCATCACAAGATAGCCTTGAAAATAAAATTCAGCAATAGGGAACAATACCTTTTGAAGGTAGTATTTTTGATATTTTTTAGATAGGGAGAAACCCTATGGAAAAGCAAGGAAAGAAAAAAAATCAGAAAGCGATAACTACTTAGTATTCATATCCTTTGACAATTTATTGGTCGTGGATTGAACGGCATAGAGTATATTCAGGGTAACGGTAAGAATATATGATATGGAACCGTACATGAGGTCAATATTGATAAAGAAAAAATAATAGCACCCTACGAGACATATAAAAGCTAAAAGCAACATAACCTTGTTCATTTACCTTACCACCTTTCATCTAAGTAGGTACATTTTGATATTAAAAAACAGAATAACAAGTATTTTTTCATTTCATCAGCAACATTATCTGCCTGCATTCACGAATCCAGGCAGATAACTCTTATTTTATTCCGATATTACCGCAAAGTCTGACACACAGTCATCGCCTTCTATAGAAAGAAGCCTTACTCCTGTTGCAGTTCTTCCCTGAGTTGAGATATCCTTTGCCAGAACCCTGATTGTCATGCCTGATTTTGAAATAATAATTATTTCATCATCAGGGAAAACAGACCATATGCCAACAGCTGCACCATGCTTATCGCTGGCCTTAACATAAGTCATACCTTTACCACCACGTCCCTTTGTGGAAAAATTCTGATAGACGACCCTTTTGCCAAATCCCTTTTCTGTCAGTACAAAGAGGGAAGAATTTTTCTTTACAACATCAATACCGATAATCTGGTCATCTTTAGTAAGACGCATCCCAATAATACCAGCGGCGGTACGTCCCATGGTACGCATCTTATCAATATTGGTGCGTATAATAAGGCCGTTTCTCGATGCAATCACCACATCGTTATCCTTTTCAACCACCCTGACATCTACCAGCTCATCTTCCTTTTTGAGATTAATGGAAATAATCCCTCCCTTACGGGAATTCGAAAAATCGCTGGCAGCGATCTTTTTCATTATTCCGTTCCTGGTGACCATACAAAGGTTTATATCCTCACTGTAATCGTTTACAGAACAGATGGCCGTAATAAGTTCTCCCGATGAAAGATTAATAATTCCCTTGAGGCTTTTCCCTCTGCTTGATTTTGAAGCAACAGGAATCTCATATGCTTTGAGAGAAAAAATCTTGCCCTTGTTTGAAAAAAGCATCACCATGTCATGTGTTGAGCAGATTGTCATCATCCTGATAAAATCTTCACGCTTTGATGACATTCCAATTACGCCCTTACCGCCACGACGCTGTTTTTTGAAGGTATCGATAGGCATACGGCGTATAAACCCATCATTGCTAATGGATATTACCATATCCTCTTCAGCAATAAGATCCTCAACATTGAAATCGGTGGAAGTTTCACCTCCTTCCACAATTTCAGTTCGTCGTGGATCAGCATATTTTTCCTTAACAGCCAGGAGTTCATTCTTTACTATATTTAAAATTTTTGTCTCGCTTTTCAGAATCGCCTTAAGCTCGGCAATAAGCTTTTCCAGCGCCTTTAATTCTTCAACGATCTTCTGCACTTCAAGGCTTGTCAGCCTCTGCAGACGCATATCAAGAATTGCCTTTGCCTGGATTTCAGAGAGTTTGAAACGCTTAATCAGTTTCTTTCCCGCCTCATCGGCATTCTTTGATCCACGAATGATCTTGATAACCTCATCAATATTATCAAGGGCTATCTTGAGTCCTTCAAGAATATGAGCCCTCTCCTCGGCCTTTCTCAGTTCATACTGTGTTCTGCGTGTCACAACCGTTTTACGATGAAGAACGTAATGAGATAAAATACCTTTGAGATCGAGAATCTTTGGCACATTGTCAACGATGGAAAGAAATATTATTCCATAGGAACTCTGAAGAGCGGTATGCTTGTAGAGTTGATTTAATATGACAGAGCTGTTAGCGTCTTTTTTAAGACCAATGAATACACGCAGTCCCTTTTTATCAGATTCATCGCGAATCTCGGCGATGCCTTCAATTACCTTTGCGTTGACAAGTTCCGCAATCCTGGCAATCATATTAGCCTTGTTGACCTGGTAGGGAATATCCTGGATAATAATAGCTTCACGACCACGTTTATATTCTTCAATAGTTGAATGAGCACGTATCTTGATACTGCCTCTGCCTGTTGTGTAGGCCTTGTAAATACCCTCACTGCCCATAATACTGGCACCGGTGGGAAAATCAGGACCCTTGATATGCTTCATCAACTGCTTGATCTTTATATCAGGATTTTCAATCAATGCGATTGTGCCATCAATGACTTCACCCAGGTTATGAGGAGGAATTTTAGTTGCCATACCAACGGCAATACCTTCAGAACCGTTTACGAGAAGATTAGGGAATGATGCAGGAAGTACAATTGGTTCCTTTCGTGTTTCATCGAAATTAGGGAGAAAATCAATTGTTTCTTTATCTATGTCCTTAAGCAGTTCTTCTGCAGCCTTATTTAAACGGGCTTCAGTATAACGATAGGCAGCAGGAGGATCACCGTCAATGGAACCGAAATTACCCTGTCCATCAATGATGGGTAGCCTCATGGAAAATTCCTGAGACATCCTGACCATTGTGTCATACACAGCTGAATCACCATGGGGGTGAAAGTTACCAATAACTTCCCCCACAATCTTTGCTGATTTAACATAGGGCCTGTCACTTCTCCAGGCCCTCTCGTTCATGGCGTGCAGAATCCGGCGATGGACTGGTTTTAATCCGTCACGAATATCAGGAAGGGCCCGGCCGATTATGACACTCATTGCATAATCGAGATAGGCGCCCCTCATCTGGTCTTCAATTTCAACATCAAGAATAGTCTCCTGTGGTTGAAAAAGTTCCTGCTGTGTATCTTTTTTGACCTTTGCTGGTTTTTTACCTGTTTTTTTCGTCGCCACGACTTTTACTCCGCTGGATTAAAGATCTAAATTTTGAACATTTTTCGCATTTTCTTCGATAAAACGACGTCTTGGCTCAACAATATCTCCCATCAGTATAGAGAAAACATTTTCCGCCTCAACTTCATCATCAACATTGACTTTTAACATCATTCGCTTGTCTGGATCCATGGTTGTGTCCCATAGCTGATCAGGATTCATTTCACCCAGACCCTTATATCGCTGAATGGCTGCTTTTTGCTCTCCATGTTTTTTAATGAGCTCATCACGCTCCTCATCAGAATAGGCATAAAATGCTTCCTTTCCAAACTTTATATTATAGAGTGGAGGCTGTGCAATATAGAGATAGCCATTATCAATAAGGTCCTTCATATACCGATAAAAGAAAGTAAGAAGGAGAGTTCGAATATGTGCCCCGTCAACATCAGCATCAGTCATGATAATAATTTTATTGTAACGTGCTTTATTTATATCGAATTCTTCATCACCGATACCGGTACCAATGGCGGTAATCATTGTCTTTATTTCTTCATTGGAAAGAATTTTGTCAAGACGGGCCTTTTCCACATTAAGAATCTTACCCTTCAGGGGAAGAATGGCCTGAAAATTTCTATCCCTTCCCTGTTTCGCTGACCCCCCCGCTGAGTCACCCTCAACAATAAAAATTTCACACTTGGCGGGATCCCTTTCCGTACAGTCTGCCAGTTTACCTGGAAGGGAATCGAATTCCAGGGCGTTCTTTCTTCTGGTAAGATCTCGTGCCTTTTTAGCTGCCAGACGCGCCCGGGCACTCTGTACACATTTATCTATAATTTTTTTTACATCCTGAGGATTTTCCTCAAAATAAAGAGCCAGATTTTCATTCGTAATGGATTCAACGATCCCCTTGACCTCACCATTGCCAAGTTTCATTTTTGTCTGGCCTTCAAACTGAGGGTCTGGAATCTTTACACTGATAATACCAACGAGCCCTTCCCGCACATCATCACCGGAAAGGGAAGATATATTCTTGTCAAATTTTCCCTTTTTCAATGAATCATTGATAACCTTGGTCAAAGAAGCCTTAAAACCGGCAAGGTGCGTTCCCCCTTCACGGGTATTTATATTATTTGCATAGGTAAATACAGTCTCAGCATAAGAGTCTATATACTGTATAGCTATTTCTACTTCAACATCGTCTCTCTGCGATTTAAAATATATAGGCTTTTTAATCAGGGAAGTTTTGGATTCATTGATATGTTCAACAAATGAAACTATGCCTCCCTTGAACTGGAAGATATGCTCTTTTCCTTTTGCTTTTTTCTTTTTTTCATCTCTCTCGTCCCGCAGGATGATTTTTATACCCGCATTGAGAAAAGCAAGTTCACGTAAACGACGTGATAATGTATCAAAATTAAAAGTTAATTCATCAAAAATAGTATCATCAGGCCAGAAGTGCTGACGCGTACCCCTTTTACTGGTTTTGGTTCCCTTCTTCACGGGGCCGTCTGGGATCCCTCTTTTATATGACTGCGTATATGTGTACCCGTCACGATAGACTTCAACCTTCATCTTGCGTGATAGTGCATTAACAACAGAAACACCTACACCATGGAGCCCCCCGGAGACCTTGTAACTGTCGCTGTCAAATTTACCTCCTGCATGGAGTTTGGTCATCACTATTTCAAGTGCTGAAACCTTGTAGGTGGAATGAATATCCACAGGGATTCCCCTGCCATTATCAACAACCTCAACTGAATTATCATTATGGATCGTAATGATTATATTGTCACAGTGCCCGGCGAGAGCCTCATCTATGGCATTATCAACTATTTCATAAACAAGATGATGAAGACCATACCCATCGGTTGAACCGATATACATGGCAGGTCTTTTCCGTACCGCCTCAAGACCTTCAAGAACCTGGATATTACTTGCTTTATACTCTTTTGTCATCTTTTCTTCTCCAAAAGAAATCCTTAACTAATTCTTTTCTTTTAATTATAGTAAAGGGACTGACTGCACTTGAAATAATTGAATTATTTTCGTCTACAGCTATAGTCTTATTGTTGCTTTCTGTCTTTTTAAGGATATACCGGTTTTCATCAGACATCTCCAGTGTTTCCCGGTTAAAAATTCCAATTAGCCGGGATAAAGAAACTATCCTGTTGTTACCAATGTGTATATGCATTTTCAATTCAATGGTTATTCCACTGCAACCTTTTAATTTCCATTTTTATAGTATTAACAGAAGCCGCTGGTACCTTTTCGCGAATCTGTTGAAGAATGCTTTCTTTCATCATTGTCAGTTCATTTGCATAAACAGAATGATCAGTGGTAATAAAAAGAATATTTTTAAAAATTCTGTCAGGAATACTGTGGGAAGACAGTATTTCTCCCACAAAATTGTTCCATTCTGACCGTATGTTTTCAATAATAAACGAATCTTTAATATTGAATTCTGATACAATGTCAGGAATAAGAGACTCAATATTTGTAATTTTTTTTGACCGTTTGGTATTAAATCTGAATTTCATAGGCATACTTTGAATATAGACCTGATATCGTTTTTGGTATAATTTGAGCAAGCAAATTTTGAGAGAGTCTCTTGAAAATAACAATTTTATTATGTCGCTTCAACTCCGTCAATCATTTGTTTATTTGTTATAATTAATTCCATTTATATATATGCCCCTTTCAGCCGACAATTCTCAATATAACAACAAGCAGGAGTTTATTTTAAAAATGAAATCAGAAAAATTATTAATAATGACTACTCTTATAACTCTGTTAATACCGGTATCTGAAATCTTTGGTAATAGTATAAGAGAGGAAACCAATTATCTTGATAAATTTCATGCCCATAAAATTGTTCGAAAACTCAGCACCCAGAATATTAGAAAAATAGAATTTCTTGAAATAATTGCGAAAAACTTTGGTTATGTAGACAATTACTCTCTCAGAAAAGGCTACTGGAAAGCATACCTGATGATAACCAGTGGTGATATTATAGATGCCATGAAAGGCATGAAAAAAACAAGAAAAATATCCAGAAAGCTTTAAAGAAAGCAGCACTGCTTTATAAAGGCGATACTGAGGAAATACTCAATGAATGTTCCATTCGTCTTTCTGTAATGAAACTTGAAACAGAAAATAATCGTAAAGATAAAGATATACTGGAACAAAACCAGCTGCGACTGCGTATTGCGTTTAAAGAACTTCACAATGCTGAAACAGCTTTAATAAACAAACAATACTGTAATTCAATAAATCTATTTCGAACAGCTAAAAACCAGGCAATAAAAGCCCTTGAAAATATTTCCCCAGAAAATGAAAAGAAGCAGGTTATATATAAATATAGAATTCATATAGTTGATAACAGGCAGGAAGTATATAAAAAAAGCTGAATCTATTTCTTTGAAAATTCCGCCAGGTCACTGATACTGAAACCACTCTTTTTTTATTGATGCTATAGAAAAAATCCTGATGGGGAGCAAGTCTATCTATAATTTTCCAGCTAAATAGCTGAGTAGTTACAATCTATTTTTATTTTTCTATAATGTGAGCCTCTTTTTCAAGGGAAAATGTTTTCACTGAAGGGAAAAGGTCAATATTAAACATTCGTATATCAACCATGGTAAATATTACCTGGTTTCCTCTGCTTAAGATTTTTACCATATTCGCCCTTCTCTCTTCATCAAGCTCAGAAAAAATATCATCAACAAGTATAATTGCCTTTGTTGACAGTTTCTTTTCCAGGTATGAAAATTCTGCAGCTTTAAGTGCAATGGCTGCAGTACGTCTTTGCCCCTGAGAAGCATAACTTGTAAAATGAATATTTTCACTCATCTGGAGCCTGATATCATCTCTCTGGGGACCAGCACCGGTATTGCCACTCATAATGTCCTTCTGTCGCCTGGAAATAAGACTCGTGACAATATCATTATCTGAATCAACATTTATCGATTCTATATATTTTATATCAGGGCCGGAATCATTCAGACCTATCTTTCTGTAACTTTCAGAAAAAAGCATTTGAAATATTTCAATAAAGGCCCTTCTCTTTTTAATAATATATGATGCCTTTTCTGCAAAAAGAGCATCAAATACATCAAGCTGCCGCGTATCACTGGTCTTTCTTTCTCTCAATGATTTCAACAGCCTGTTTCGTGACATCAGTATTTTTCTGAATTCATTGAGATTTTCAAGATAAACAGGATCTGTTTTAGAAATAACACTGTCAATAAACCTGCGTCTTATTTCAGGGGCACCGTTTACAAGGTTAATATCAACAGGAGAAAAAACTACTGTCTGTAGTTTTCCGTAATAATCGCTTATGCGATTTATTTCTCTTCCATCTATTTTTACACGTTTTTTTAATCTTTCCTTTTCGATACTGCAACCGACTTCATAACGATGTACTACATCTGTATGTACCCGGGAAGAACAGTAATAATTATCCGTATGCCATCGCATCATATCTGAATCACTGACATTGCGAAATGATTTGATATGTGAACATACGGCAATAGCTTCAAGAATATTTGTTTTCCCTGTTCCATTTTTACCGGTTATAAAATTAATCTCCGGTGAAAAATTAACACACAGCTCAGGATAGTTTCGAAAATTTTTGCAGCTCAGCTCAGTCAGATACATATACTAAATCAATGAGGTATCTATTTTCTTAATCAGCTGATGATTTTATCTGTATAGGCATGATAACAGATACATACTCTTTATCATCTTCAGGGACAATGGTAATGGGACTCATTTGACCGGTAATGCCACACTTGATGGAATATGAATCAATTTCCCTGAGACATTCAATGAGAAACTGTGCATTCAATCCAAGAGTTACTTTTTCGTTAGAATTGGATTCGATATTTAATTCCTCTTCGGCCTCACCTAGTTCGGGGGTCGTTGCCTCAATATTCAACTTTGAATTATTGAAGGTAAGGATTATTTTGTTTGCAGGTTCACGGGTAAAAATCATTGCCCTCTTCACAGAATCGAGGAGCTTTTTTGTTTCAATAATGACTTCCTGGCTGTTTTCGAGAGGAATAACATGCTTGTAATTGGGAAACTGTCCATCAACTATACGTGAAATAATTTCGGTGTTGCCTATTCTGAAAAAACACTGGTTGTTATCGTAGCTGAACCGGCAGAGACCTGAAGATTCCAGGAGACGGAAGATTTCATTGACTGTCTTCAGTGGAATTATAATCCCCTCCTGAAGTCCAATATCGGTTTCATTATCAAGATTTCTTGTAATTAAGGAAAGCCTTCGAGAGTCGGTAGCGACAGCTGAAATAAATCCTGGTTTTTCATTGATAAGATAGATACCGTTAAAGACAGGCTTTATAGTATCGTTAGATGCTGAGTACATGACTTTTTTAAGCATCTCCTTGAGAAGAGACTGTTCTATTTCTATAGCTGAATTTTCGCTGAATTCAGGAATCTCAGGATAATCTTCTGTACCTGTACCAATAAGCCGGTAATGGCCTTTAACTTCCTTTGATTTTGTTTTTATATCTATTGCCATCTGGTCATTGATATCAATAACCAGTTCATCGTTGGGAAGTTCTTTGAGTATGCTCGAGAATTTTTTTCCATTAACGGTAAATGAAATATTTGATTCAGCAACTGCATCAATTTTGGTTCTTACCGCCATTTCGTTATCTGTTGATAAAATTTCTATTTGATCTTTTGTAATATTAAAAAGACAGTTTGAAAGTATGGTATTAACATTTTTGGATGAAACAATTGAATCTGCTATTTGTATTGTTTTCAGCAGGTTTTCTTTGTCGACATTGATTTTCATTGTAGTCCCTCTTCTATTATTATATTAATAATAATTTTATTATTTATAGTAGTAGTAGTAGTGTCGAAGAATTTTGTGAATAATTGCATTAACTCCTGAAAAATTCAAGACTTTTTGTTATTATTGTCCTGTTAATAACTGTGGTTCCCTTTGTATAAATTATTATTATAATCGTTGTATTTATAAATTAATTTGAAAACAGTATATTATTTATTATTTATAAACATGAATAACATACTGTTTTCAGTTTGTTAACAGGTAATTAACTTTTTAATTCCATAATAAGGTCTTCAAGCATTTCTTTAAATTCCGGGTTTTTTTTCATATTATCTTCGACTTTATTTACTGCGTTGACAACAGTTGAATGATCCCTGTCACCGAATTCTTTTCCGACATCAGTTGTGGTCATATCGGTAAGTTTTCTGGCCAGAAACATGGCGGTAAAACGGGGAAGGATTATTCTGTTTTGCCTGCTGTTTGATTTAAGGTCTTCAGGGGTTACCTGGTACTTTTCTGAGACCTTTTTCATTATATCGCTGAGGGTCACCTTCTGGTTGGCGTCGACGTCAAATAGTTCTTTGAGATGAACCTTGGCGAGTTCAGCAGTGATGGGATTATTATTGAAAGAGGCAACCATCTTTAAACGGTTTACAGCCGCTTCAAGTGCTCTGATATTTGATTTTATCCTTCGTGCTATATAGGTATAGGCTTCATCGGTAATGTCGATATCAATCTTTTCGGCCTTATTGCGCAGGATTGCTTCACGAGTTTCGAGATTAGGAGGCTGGATATCGGTTATCATTCCCCATTCAAAACGTGTTCTGAGCCTGTCAGCAAGTGTCGCTATCTGTTTGGGCGGCCTGTCGCTTGATATTATAATTTGTTTCTTGTTTTCGTGCAGGGCATTAAAAGTATGAAAAAATTCATTTTGCGTTTCTTCCTTGTTTTCGAGGAATTGAATATCATCTATCAACAGAATATCAACATCCCTGTATTTTATTTTAAAACTTTCCTGTGTTCTGTTGCGTATTGATGTAATGAATTCATTTATGAACTGCTCGGTGGAAACAAAGAGAACCTTGAGATAGGGTTTTTCGTCAGTGATATAATGTCCTACAGCCTGAAGAAGATGGGTTTTACCGAGACCGGATGATCCGTAAATAAAAAGGGGATTTATCTCCCGTGCAGGAGACTGCGCCACGGAGTAGGCAGCGGCATGGGCGAATTGATTATTAGGGCCTATAACGAAATTATCGAAGGTATAACTGGGATTGAGTACCAGGTCAGGTTTTTCATTTGAATTAATTCTCGGGATAAAATCCGGTTCAGGGTTTGTCTTTATATCGGTTTGTTTCGTTTTATCGAAATCGATACCTGTAACAAACTCACAGACATATTTACGTCCTGTTATTTCTTCAACGATTGACTCTATCTGTGTCGAATAATGTTCATGTATATGCCTGCGAGCCACATCATCAGCAACCTTAACGGTAAGGCGGTTTTCGGTAAGGGAAACCGGTTGAGTATCCTTGAGCCACATATTAAAGGATTGTCTGTTAATTTCTCCTTCAAGGGTGGATAAAACCCTGTTCCATATTGTTTGTGTCACTATTTACCTCGTATTTATCAACAATTGTTGATAACTTTGTGCATAAGTATACCTTTGTTGAGTAGTGTCTCATTATGAAACATACTATCAACATGGATTGTTGTAGTCAATGTAAGGGAAGAATAGGAAATAGCTACGTAACTATTTGTACTTTTGATAACGGAAAGAATTATTTTTGCAACCAATTAATTCTTAAAGAATGGGTGAAATTGAAAAAAATTCAATTTCTTTATTGTGTGGGGATAACCTGTTAACAGCAATCTACTTATTGTTAATAAAAGAGATATTACTGTTAATTTTTTATGAATAAAAGGTTAATAGTTATTTATTATTTTTTATAAAAATATTTTTATGAAATAATTTGAACTATAAAATATATTGTATTTTAATTAATTTGAAAATGATTTTATATTGTGTAAATAATTTTGATATGATTTATACTGATAAAATATAAATGTGTTTCTTTTTTGTTGACAATGTATTAATAATACTGTTTTCTCACATAATGTGACATAGTCTAAGTTTTAGGTAATCAAATTTTTTTAATTATAGACAGGGAAGTCTTTTTGTAAGTAAATTAATTGAATTCTTCCCTGTTAATATGTTGATAAGTTCATAAAAGGGGGCAGGAGTGAAAAAGTTTTCAATAGTTATTGTATTTTTTTTGGTATTGCTCTCTGGTCCGGTATATTCTCTCGGAAATGAGCTGGTGTGTAAAATCGGGGGAAGTTATGCTCATGAGTTGGGGGATGCCGGTCTTGATTTAAGTGTTGTTTATCTCCTTGATTTTGATCCCTATTTTGTTGCAGGTATTGAGGGAAGTTTTTTCTGGATTCCCTGGGAGAAAAAACTTGGTACCCGGGAGGAGGGAAGTAATCCTGTCGATGTCGATGTTGTTGCTTCTGCAAATACCTTTGCCATACCGGTAATGTTTAATGCCCAGGTGCGACTCCCCTTTCTTGTGAAAAAGATATACGTTGAACCCTATATGACCATTGGTATCGGTTATACACCGGTAATTCTTACCTATGATCAGCCAGCCTTTGAAGATGCCGAAACCACTGTTTCCTATGCAGAGGAGGATATTACCCGCTTCTTTCACGGTTTTTCGTGGCAGGTACTGGCGGGGGCATCCTTTAAACCATCGAAAGATTCTTCTATCCGTTTTGTTGGTGACATCGGTTACCGCGGCATCAACGCAAAAAAGGGTGCAGAGAAACTGGATATTTCAGGCCTTCTCTTCAGGGTAGGTGTGCTTTTTAAACTGTAGAGATTTTCAGCTTTTTACCTGTTAATGGATACAGACTTTTTTTGAAAGGCTTTTTCAACGACTGAATATTTTCCCCGTGCGTTCCAGAAGGTAAAACCGCTGCAGCCACTTTCACGCGCCCCCCGTACCTGGTTGAGGATATACCCCGTACCCCAGGTGGGTGACATCATCCTGAATGCCTGTAGATAGGGGCGTATTACTGTTTCCGGGGCGGCAATGTCAACTGCCCGTTTTCCCCCGTCATGAACAATTCTGTAGGGCCTGAGTTCTCTTTTTCCCTTCATGTAGAAACGCCTGCCAAAATGTGAAGGGTATACCATGGGAGAAATGACATCGACAATACGGGAAAATTCTTCCATGTCCTGTCCTATCCAGTTTCCAAAACTGTACCATGAGTTGAATCCGTAGATATCGGTACTGATGGGAACAGTGAGGGCATTGCGTGCCCGTGTCAGGAAATCTGCCAGTATTTCGGATTTATACATTTCGGGATCTTTTTTGTAGTGGTAGTGACAGAGCCAGGTGGGCCCGTCTGAGGGGAAACGTATATAGTCGAACTGGATCTCATCAAAGCCGAGTTTTTCCAGTTCACGGCCAATGGCTATGTTATAGTCCTGGACGAATTGTGAATGGGGATCAACCCAGTATTCCCGGGGGTTTCCGCGCCAGGGCCGGCGGGTTTTCCTGTTTCGTATGGTATACTTCCCCCCATAGGCCCTGAAAAGTTTTTTGTCTTTAAAGACAACGATACGGGCGATGGTATAGATATTATTTTTTTTAAGGCGCTGCAGTATTTTTTTTACGTTAAGGGGGCGGCGGGCGGAACGTATCTGACGCGCTGTTTTTATTTTTGTCGGATAATAGAGGTTGCCAAAATCGTCCTTCATGTCGATGACGATGGCATTGAAGTTGCTTGTTTTCATTGTTTTTATCAGTGACCCGAGGCGCCTTCGTATGGAGGGGACACTGGCATAGATGCTTCTGCGCCCTGCCCCCTTAAGGCGTTTTTTTTCCGTCGGGACACGCCCGAGTTGGAAAAAGAGGGGTGGATGGTTTTTATTTTTTGAGATGAGTGTTAGTGAGAGGGGCTGGATATTTCCAGGTATCTCTCTGATTACTGATGAAGGAGTTATTTTTTCCCAGCGGGGGGATGAACTTCCCCCCTTATAAACATTTGATCCTGTGGATATATAGATTTCACTGCCCCGGCAGGTGATACTGCTCACAGCCGTGAAAGGATCGAGATTTTCAGGAAGTTTAATTTTCTGCCACCGTCTCCCGCGGTAAGGGAGGAGACGCAGTTCTGCGCCGAAACGAAACCCCCCGTAGAGGCGCCCTGCTTCATCGTGGGCAAAGGCAGTAAGCTCCTCTGTGAAATGAAGGCTCCCTGAATAGGGTTCCTGTGGCAGGCCGCGGTTGAGGCGGCGATAGCGGCCACTGCTGAGGCGGTAGAAACCGTTGAATGACGTACCTGCATAGATGCGGCCTCCCCGCAGTGCCAGGGCGGTGATATAATTTCTACTCTGGAGTCCGGGGGTACGGAGGCGCTTCCATGTGTTCCCCCTGTCCCGGGACAGGTAGATACTGTGTTTTGTCGCCAGTGCGATGCTTCCTTTTTTTAAGGGGTCTGCAGCAAAGGCAGAGATTTTACGATAGCCTGCGTCGGGAAAAAAAAGGCTTCGTTTTTTGAAGGCGTCGCAGTTAATTGATTTCCAGGTGTTACTTCCCTCATCGAGGCGGTAGATCCCCTGCCTGTCAGTGACCAGGTAGCGTGTTTTCCCGATGCTGTAGAGCCTCAGGGGCAGAATTTTTTCCGGGAGGCCTTTATTTACTTCCTCCCATGACCGGCCGCCATTGTCACTGTAAAGGACACCCCTTTTCGCCGTGAGCAGGTAGGCATGCGCATCGTCACGGCTGTGTCCTGTCGTTAGAATGAGAAAAAGGAAAAGAGAGAGAAGGGTAAGGTTTTTAAAAAGACTGGTTGAACATTTCTTCGTTGTAGATTTCATATGAGTAGCCCTGTTCGGTAAGGAAAAGCTGCCTGTTGTGGGCGAATTTTTCTTCCACTGAGTTGGCGCTGATGATGGTATAGAAGTGAGCGGTGTTCTCCTGGCTCTTGGGACGCAGAATGCGTCCGAGGCGCTGTGCCTCCTCCTGGCGTGAACCGAAGGTGCCGGATATCTGTATGGCCACGTTGGCGTCGGGAAGGTCGATAGAAAAGTTTGCCACCTTGGATACCACGAGGATTCTTATTTCCCCTTCCTTGAACTGGCGGTAGAGTTTTTCCCGTTCAGGTACAGGGGTGCTTCCCGTGATAAGGGGAAGTTCAAATCGTTTAGCCACTCCCTTAAGCTGGGAGATGTACTGTCCAATAATGAGAATGTTTGATTCACTGTGCCTGTCAATGAGTGCACGGGTGATGTCGAGCTTTTTCGGGTTCTCCGAGGCGATTCTGAATTTTTCCCTGTCACGGGCGATGGAATACTGGAGACGGTCCTCTTCGGGAATTTCCACTCGTATTTCAGTACAGAGAGCCTCTGCGATCCAGTTGGATTTTTCAAGGACCTTCCAGGGCATGTCAAATTTTTTAGGGCCGATGAGACTGAAGACATCGGTCTCCATGCCGTCTTCGCGTATCAGGGTGGCGGTAAGTCCCAGGCGTCTCTTTGACTGGATTTCTGACGTCATGCGGAAAACCGGCGCCGGTAGAAGGTGTACCTCGTCGTAGATGATCAGGCCCCAGTTCATTTTATTAAAGAGATCAAAGTGGACGAAGGGGCCTTTTTTATTTTTTCTGTAGGTGAGAATGTTATAGGTGGCAATGGTTATCGGCTTTATTTCTTTTCGGTCGCCTGAAAACTCCCCGATCATTTCCGGATCGATGTCGGTCTTGTCGAGAAGTTCTTCTTTCCACTGGTGAAGGGCCACGGTATTGGTGACCAGTATCAGGGTGGCGGTGCTGTGAAGGGCCATTTCCCCGATACCGACGATGGTTTTACCGGCCCCGCAGGGGAGTACAATGATACCGCTGCCGCCCTCGGGACCGCCGCCGCGGTAGAATGCATTAATGGCGCTTTCCTGGTAATCGCGAATGCTGAAGGTGTTTCCCCTGCTGTCTGTTGTTCGCAGAGACAGGGGACAGGGATCGCCTTTTTCGTAACCGGCCAGGTCTTCTACGGGAAAACCAATTTTTATCAGGGCCTGCTTGATGTGGCCGCGGAAATTGGCACGAATTTTTATGGTATTGTCATCGATTCTTTTGTCGATAAATTCCTGCACCTTTCGATGGTTCATGATTTCATTTAACAGAATGGCATCCTTTGAAACCAGGTGCAGTTCTTTATTTTCTTTGATGAGTTTCAGAAGGCCGTAACGCTGCATCTGTTCCCGGACAGTGATGATTACAATTTCAGGGATTTCATAGCGGGAAAAATTTTTCAGGGTATCCATGATGTCATCTGCCGTGAGACCTGAGGCAGCGGCATTCCAGAGAGAGAGGGATGATACCCTGTAGGTATGAATATGCTCCGGGCTTTTTTCCAGTTCCGCAAAAGGGGCGATGGAATCACGGGCCAGTTCAAATTCAGGGTTATCAACTTCGAGTAGGAGGGTGTTGTCGCTCTGGACGATGACGGGTTTTGTCATTAAATAAATTCCACCTGGAGGTTCATGAATTTTGATTAAGAGCCCTTTATCTGTATAAGCATGCCATTTGTCAAGGAAGTAATATTTATCTGTCAAAAGAGGGGGCAGCAGCCCTACCGGGCATGTGTTGCCCCTGTTTTTTCCTGTTTTACTTTAAGGAACAGGTTCTTATACCGGGGCGGTGTTTTTCCCCCGTTGATCATGACGGAGAGTGTTTTTCCCGCGGGAAGTTTCATCTCAGCAATACGGGCAAGAAAATCACCATCGGTACTGTAGCTGTTGCCAAAACCGGCCAGAACAAAGACCTTTCCCTTTCCTTTGCTTTTCAGGCGGGCTACAATGTTTTCCATGACCTTCGTCTTGCCCGGTCCATAGGTAACAGGTCTTTCAGGTGTAGAAGTAATGCATCCCTTTCGGCTTTTCATAACAATGCCGCGTACCTGGCTGCGGGGAATACCGAGAACAGATGCGGCACCCCTGACATAGACATCGGCACTGGCACTGATGACGTAGACGAGGATGCCCTGCTTTTTAAATGCATCTATTATACGAAGGGACGAGTCAAAGAAGTAATGCTGCAGTGTAGATTGGAAGTATTTTTCTGAGAATGAGATGATTTCATTTTCCTTTTTCCCCTCAAGGGCGCGGGGAAAGAAAAGGAGATAGGAGATATGGTCTTTTTTATTCAGCATTTCCGCCTTTTTTTCAAAAAGCGGGTATTTCCCTGGAGGCCAGGCTGAGGAGAGACCCGCGTTGATGGTCTTTTCTGCAAGACCTGTAAATACTTTTTTGCCGTCAACGGTGAGTCCCTCGGTGCAGTCTCCCTTTTGAATGGTGCCATCGAAATCCCAGAAGGTGATAAAGCGGGCTGACTCTCCCTTTACAAGGGTGTTCTTAAGGGCCTGGCGTGTGGAGGTGATATGGTTGATGACAGGGGAAACGTGCTTTTCCCTGTTGCCGGAACAGGCGCTGAAGGGCAGAAACAGTGCAGCTGTGAAGATAATGACAATAAGGGATTTGTTAATGGTGTGTGCGTTCATTTTTTCTCCATGTTTAGTTAATGGTTGAGTTCGGGTAGAGGTAGCTCTCTGTTTCAATGATTGATAAAAACATGCCCAGGGGGTCTTCGTATTCAACAAGTTCGGAGGCAAAGCTTTCACCTGATGTAGCGGGAATCTCCAGGGATGTGAGTTTAAAATAATGGCTCTGTACCCATAGCTGCAGGAGAAAGCCGTGGGTTTCATCGGTCAGTTCCATCGGCTCCAGGGCCTTTATCTCAACGGCGAGAATGCCGGAAAGGGGATCGGTAATGTCAAGGCCGGTAATTTCCGCCAGTTTTTCTCCCAGGGCTGTTGTAACTGATAGATCATTTTTGTCCATGGTTTCTATTTCCCTGTTTTCCAGAACGCGGCTGCAGGAGACGAGATCATAGCCGTAATCAATGTTTTCCATGAGACTCTTGATATCTTCAGTAATGTTTTCATTATCAGGATTTACCAGGACAAGGCGTTCATACCCCATGTCCCGGGCATAGTCACAGGCGGTCATGAGAAGTGAGCCGAAGCCGAGGGGTATTTCATGATGGATGCTGATAACCCCATCGACATCTTTCAGTATATCCCTGGTGCCGTCACTGGATCCATCGTCGACAATACAGATATCAATATCCTCCAGAGTCTCCAGGAGGGGGAGTTTTGTGTTGATAAAGGGGGCATCATTGAAAAGGGGAATGATGCAGATTGTTTTATTCTTCATTGGTTTCCTTAGTAATTTTTACAACGTATCCATTATAAATATAATTTATTTTTGTCTGAATTGCGATAATATCTTTCTCTTTTTTATACAGAAACGACAGGGGGGCGGTGAAAATCAAGTTAAAATTTGTCAGGGGGGAAGTTTAAAAACATCCTGAAGAGAAAAGATTTTTGCCCCGATGATCTTTTCTTTAGACGCTCAAAAAACTATTGACAAATTATATGCCTGATTGTGTCCATGAATACTTGGATACCTGTTTTTTAATCAGGGCATTACGGCAAAAGCGGTACAGACGCGGACAAACACCAGAATAAAGAGGGCACCATGGATTATTCAAAAACTGTTAATCTCCCCACCACTGATTTCCCCATGAGGGCAAATCTTCCCAAACGCGAACCGGATATTCTCAAGAAATGGGAAGATGAAAATCTCTATGAAAAAATTCAGGAGGCCCGTACCGATGCGGATCTCTTTATCCTGCATGACGGCCCTCCCTATGCCAACGGTCACATACATATCGGCCATGCCCTGAACAAGATTCTCAAAGATATTATTATCAAGCATAAGACCATGTCCGGCTACCGGGTTCCCTATGTTCCCGGCTGGGACTGTCACGGCCTTCCTATTGAACTGAATGTCACCCGTGACATGGGTGACGCGGCAAAATCAGCTTCAAAGGATTCTATCCGCCAGGGGTGCAGAAAATTCGCCCGAAAATTCGTTGATATTCAGATGGAGGAGTTCAAACGCCTTGGTGTTCTCGGTGATTATGACAATCCCTACCTTACCATGAGCAATGAGTACGAGGCGACCATTGTTGATTCCTTCGCGGCAATACTGGAGAAGGAGTACATCTACCGGAGCAAGAAACCGATTTACTGGTGCCCCAGCTGTGTCACCGCCCTGGCGGAAGCGGAAGTTGAATACGGCGACCATACTTCCCCCTCAATATTTGTAAAATTCAAGGTGGATCCCGCATCAATAAAAATAGAAGGTGTTGATGCGGAGAATACCCATGTGATTATATGGACCACCACTCCCTGGACACTGCCGGCAAACCTGGCGGTTTGTTTTCATCCTGATTTTGACTATGGAGTGTACCGCTTTGGCAATGAATTCTATATCGCCGCAAAGGGCCTGGTTCACGCCATGGCTGACAAGATCGGGAAGGAGTTCGACGAGGAATATCCCCTTGACCAGCAGGCCATTGCGGAGCTCAAGGTCTATCATCCCTTTATTGATCGCGAATCAAAGGTTATCTTTGGGGACCACGTTACCCTGGAACAGGGTACCGGTATTGTTCATACCGCACCGGGCCATGGCCACGAGGACTATATTGTGGGCCTTCAGTACGGCCTTGATGTCTACTGTCCCGTAGATGACAATGGTAATTTTACTGATGATTTTCCTGAGATGAAGGGTGTCAATGTCTGGGACGCCAATCCAAAGGTCCTTGAACTTCTCAATGAGAAGGGGGTGCTCCTCTATACAGAACCCATTGACCACTCCTATCCTCACTGCTGGCGCTGCAAAAAGCCCCTCATCTTCAGGGCCACGGAGCAGTGGTTTTTCAGCATTGACCATGATCAGCTGAGGGATAAAGGTATTGAAACCGTTGATAAGACAGAGTGGGTCCCCTCCTGGGGTGAGTCACGTTTCCGCAGTATGGCTGAAACACGTCCTGACTGGTGTCTTTCCCGCCAGAGGTCATGGGGTGTACCTATCCCGTCATTTCACTGCACCGAGTGTGAAAAGAACAACATGACCCCCGCCTCGGTAAAACATTTCGCGAAGCTGGCACGGGAAAAATCCATCGATATCTGGTATACTGAAAAAATAGAAGATCTCATCCCCGCGGGAACGAAATGCTCTTGCGGTTCTGAAAGTTTTGAAAAGGAATACGATATTCTCGATGTCTGGTTTGATTCAGGGGTCTCCCACTTTGCTGTTCTTGACAACTGGCCGGGACACCGCTGGCCCGCGGACATGTACCTTGAGGGAAGTGATCAGCATCGTGGATGGTTCCAGTCTTCACTCTGGCCGGCACTGGCAGTGCGTGGCCGGGCGCCCTTTGATATCGTTCTCACCCACGGGTTTGTTCTCGATGAGAACGGTAAGGCCATGAGTAAATCTCTCGGCAATGTTGTTCCCCCGGAAAAGATCATCAAGCAGTACGGGGCGGATATTCTGCGCCTCTGGGTCTCCTCTGAGGATTACCGCAATGACCTGCGTATCGGTTTCGACATGGTCAAGCAGATCGCTGATTCTTACCGGCGTATTCGCAATACCTTCAAATTTCTCATCGGCAACATTTCTGATTTCGATGCTTCGAAGGCCGTTGATTATAAAGACCTGACTGATATTGACAGGTGGATACTGAATAAGCTTGCCCTTCTCTCTGATGCGGTTATAAACCACTATGATAAATATGAGTTTCATCTTGTCTATCGCAAGATACTGAACTTCTGTGCCGTTGAACTTTCATCGATATATTTTGATATTTCAAAGGATATTCTCTATGTTGAGGCAATGGATTCGGCAAAGCGCCGCGGCAACCAGACTGTTCTCTATGAGATCTTCAATACCCTGCTGCACCTGGTGGCACCGATTCTCTCTTTTACGGCTGAAGAGATATGGTCTTTTATCGGCCAGGAGGGTTCTGTGCACATGTCAAATTATTACCCGGTAAAAGATGTCTTCAAAAATGATGAAATCGCCGAAAAGATAGAGCATGTGGTAAATGTCAAAAAGGACGTGCTTAAAGCCCTTGAGGGGATGCGCCGCGAAAAAGTTATCAAGAGTTCTCTCGAGGCGGATGTGACCATCTATGTGCCTAATGAGGCACTGAGAAAACAGCTTGAAGAAATGGGTGAAGAGTTCCGCCGTTTTCTCCAGGTGGCAAAGGTGGTACTTGTCCAGGAAAAAGGAGGCGATATGGATGAGTTCGATACAACCTGTATCGCTTCTGTCCGCACCGAGGGTAAAAAGTGTGTACGCTGCTGGAACTTTTTCGATGAACTCGGTACTGATAAGGATCATCCTGAACTTTGCCAGCGCTGTACAGACGTTGTAAAATCACTGGGGTAGAAAAATGACAAAGACGAGACAGAATATTATGGCTGCGGGAATACTCGTGTCCACCCTCATTCTCGATATCTGGACCAAGTACCTGGTGGTGCAGAATCTCAACTATTATGACAGGATCGATTTCCTCGGGGGTTTTTTTCGTATTACCCTGGTCTACAACAAGGGAGGGGTTTTCGGTATTGCCCAGGGGTACAAGCATGTCTTCCTGATAATATCTCTTGTCGTTCTCGCCTTTATGATAGGCTATTATATCTATGAGAAGAACAAGACACCTCTTTTCAGTATCTGTATGGCCCTCATCGTTTCCGGCGCCATTGGAAACATCATCGACCGCATGGTTCCGGGACGACCCGGCGTAGTGGATTTTATTTCCATCGGTGTTGACGGTGCCTACCGCTGGCCCGCCTTTAATGTTGCCGACTCATGCATTGTCGTGGGGGCCTTTCTGCTGGTTATTGTCTTTTATCTCGAGGAGAAGCGCCGCAAGGCGGAAGAAGCTGCGGGATAACATCTGTTCAGGCAGGGGCCTTTTCAGTGGAGACGTATCTCCACGGAGTTGCGCCCCACTTCCTTCTTCCCCGCGGAGGCAACGACAAGAAAGGTACCCTCACTGTAGAGGGGGACCAGCATAGAGGCTGACTGGTCTTCAGGCTTTACCTCCCGGTACCGGGTGGCGCGTAGTTTTTTCTTCCCCCCCACTGCCTTTTCGAAAATATCAAGCTTTAACCGGTTAACGGTAAAGGGGCCTTCGGCCCTGACCAGTACCATGACATCTCCCGTGGTAAAGACCCTGCCGCATTTGACCCCCTTCCCTTCGGGGGTTTTACCCTCACAGAAGCTGACTGTTTCATTTTTTTTGCAGGAAGTTAAAAGCAGCATTAATGCGGCTATCATGAGAAGTGTCTTTCGCATACGATTCTCCTGTGGGGATATTTAATTTTTACAGAGGGCGTCATAGAGCGCCGCCAGGGTCTCATCGGCGTGATAGTTCAGGACCCCGAAGTGGAAGCTGATCTGTGCCGGCCCCTGGTCAATAATTTCGATGTTGATATTTTTATCCTTCAGGGCTGTCGCTGCCGCGGCAATGACCCCTGGCTGGTCTCTCATACCGATTCCCACGGGGGAGAGAACGGTAATGTTGTAGTTAAAGGAAATGCTGTCAGGGTTCAGCTGTTCCTGTATGACATCCTTCAGGTCATCTTCATAGCCAATCAGGTCGTCCTGGTTAAAGATGACGGAGACATCGTCCTTGTCCGTGGGATAGTGATAGGTTTCGATACCGAAATCCTTCATGATTTTAAGCAGGTCGTTGACAAAGCCGATGGTTTCACCGGCGCCGTCTTTTTCAAGATAGCAGTAGGCGATATTATCGAGGCGGGCGATGCCGACGACGGTTTCCTCGGGGATACGTTCGGATACGATCATGGTTCCCGGTGCCGATGGATTGTTGGTATTGCGGATGTTTATCGGGATATGGCGTTTTTTGCAGTTCACCATGGCATCGAAGTGAAAGACATTGAATCCCTTTGATGACAGGAGCCTGATTTCTTTATAGGTAAGGCGCGGGATAACATGGGCCCCGGGAATGATACGTGGGTCCACCTGGTAGATGCCGTCGGTGTCGGTCCAGTTCTCATAGAGTGAGGCGTTGACCGCGTAGGCAACCTCTCCGCCCGTCAGGTCTGATCCGCCCCGGGAAAAGACGGCAACATCACCTTTTTCCGTGATGCCGTAGTAGCCGGGAATGACCGCGACAAAATCATTGTCGCCAAGATGGGCAAGGTTTTTGTAGGTGACCGGAATGACCCTGGCGCTGCCGAAATCTTCGGATACGACGATGCCGATATCTTCAGGGAGGAGGAGCTTCGCGTTTATGCCTTCTTTTTTGAAGTAACGGGTGATGATTTTAGCATTATAATGTTCCCCCCGTGATGCAAAGAAGTCGATCTTTCTGTTGTCGGGAAGTGATTTTTTCAGGTCACTTCCCAGGTCAGAGAGAATGTCTTCCCCTTCGATACCAAGGTCTTTGATGAGGCGTGTGAACTTGTTTATAACGCTGCGGCTGCTTTCATCGGGGGTAATATTCTTGTTACGGATCCTGAAATGGTTTCCCCCCGTGGCGATATTGAAGAGATGATCCGTAACCTTTTCGCTGTCGATATCATCTTTGCCTGGAGCGGAGACAATGACATATTTTCTATCGGTGTTGGCTTTGATAATGTCTGTGACCTTTTCGATCTGTCCCGCGTTGGCCACTGAACTTCCCCCGAATTTACAGACAATGTGTCCTTCCATTGTAGTTTAAACTCCCTTTGATGATTATGGTCTGCCCGGCATCTGTTGTGGCACCGGTTTTATACCGTAATGAGTATACCTGACATAAAAGAAGGGAGTGAACATATTGCAAGAATTTTTTATTATCCCTTCTTACCCTGAAAGCTGTACTTCAGTTTAAAAGACAGGAAATGAAGAAGAGGAAAAATGGCGTTTAATGAAGAAAAAATTGAAATATAGGAAAGTCAATTAACATAAACCAGTTTATGATCCATAAAAGTTCTTATCAGTAGCTGGTACATGTCTCAGAATTGTTAATATACTGACAAAATGTGCGGGATTGGCAAGACTTTTTTAAATTTTGATGCCGGAGTAATTATTGACCCCGACTCTATCGAGTGTGGTAATCTCGGGACAGGTACCATTGATGAATTCAAAGTTACCATAGCATTTAAGCAGTTTCAGCTGGTGGATTATATAAACAGTACACCGGGTCTTCTTGACGGTGACACTGAAGCATCCTGCCTGGCGTCTTCCATATTTTGTTGCTGCTGAATGCAGATATTTTTAAGCAGGGAGATGGGAAGATTTTCATGTAAAGGTATTTGTGTTTAGCAGGGATATTATTGTTTTCAACTGGCCTTTATCCAGAGCAGAATCCTGAAATAAAAAAACAGTATCTCTTTTATTCTTTAAACTGCCTGATAAAACTCCACCCGGTTCCTTCCGTTATTTTTTGCACGGTAGAGTGCCTGGTCCGCTTCGGAAAGCAATCTGCTTAATATCTCCTCAACGGACTCTTCTGTTTCTATGCTGGAGAAATCAATATATGATATGCCAAAACTTGCCGTAATCTGCAACACCTTCTCTTCAAAATCAATCTGCATGCCGGCAATCCGTTCTTTCAGCCTGTCTGCAATTTTTTCTGTACCATTGCCACAGACATCGGGAAGAATAATGGCAAACTCCTCGCCGCCGTATCTGCCTGCGTCATCATTCTCTCTCAGGTCTGCTTTAAATACCGTTGCTATTTCAATCAACACGGCATCCCCGGCCTGATGGCCGTATGTGTCATTGACTTTTTTAAAATAATCAAGATCAAGAATTATAATGGAAAGTTTGCGTTTATGACGCCTGGCCCTGATTATTTCACTCTTGCATATATCAATAAAGTGACGCCTGTTTGACAGGCCGGTGAGATCATCAGTGGTGGCCAGATTATAGAGAGACTGTTGCAGGAGCTTCTGGGTGGTTATGTCGTTCAGCGTTATAATCGATCCGATGCGTTGTCCACGGGAAGAAGCAATATCGGTTATTGAAGAATTGAAATAGATATTCTTCTTGTTTTGTGTTAACTTCATTTCAATCGTTTTCCTGTTCTCCGAGTTTAAATGTGCAATTAACGGCGTCTGGTCTTTCAGTACATCGGCAAACACCTTTCCCCTTGATCCGGCAAGTTGGGGAAAAAGTTTCATTGACGAGGCGTTGAAATCAGCAATTCGTCGTTCCCGATCGACAACAATGACAGGGTCCAGCATATTTTCAAAAACACGACCGCGTGCTATGGGAATAATATCAAACATCTTAAACCTGAACAAGGCCAGGGCAAAAAACGGTCCTGTCAGTGCCAGGAAGAATGGATTGATGTCAACGCCCCCTGGCCCCAGTTCTGCCAGGTAGGCAATACTGCCCACCCAGGGAATCAGGGAAGCGACAAACATGGTAATTGCCTGTAAGCGCAGGGGACCTTTTGATTTAAACATCATCAGGAAAAAGAGAATGTTTCCTCCGATGATCAGAATGTCCCTATAGATAAAATCGATATAATACCATTTGCCCTTTGTAATGCCCGCCATGGGGAATGGACCCGAAGTGTCAAGAGTCAATGACGCATAATGAAGGTGATGGTGTTCATTGGTATAGAGCATGACAATGGTCGTCAGGGGTACTACAAATAAAAGAGCGACAACCCTGGAGTTGATCTTTTCGGTATAGCCGCTGTATTGCAGGGCCATGATAATCCAGAAAACCGACATAGGGGCAATGCCGAGATATTCTATCTTCAGGGCAAGGTAGATTCCCTCAATAGTGGTATTGTACAACTCAAAGGCATAGCCAAAGGTGTATATAGACAGGGTGATCATTAATAGCATGTAAGCAATTGCACCCCTGGTATCTTTTCTTCGGGAGGCATAAAAGGAGAGGAATAAAGTTATCCCACCGGAAACCAGAAGGAATATGAGCAGTAACGTTTTGATAGACATATAATTCCTGAACACAAATACGGGGTGTTATCGAAATAACATCTGGAAAATTTTCTCAAAAAAAATTAGTTCACACCCGATAAAAATTCTTATTTGCAGCTTGTACTTGTCTCTGTAATGTTAATATATTGACAAAAAAATCGGGATTAGCAAGGTTTTTTTAAATTCTCGAACGAAAAATCAGCCAAAAATTTTTGCGCGAACAAACCTCTTTGCATGTTCCATGCCCCGAAGGGGCTTTTCTTGAAATCAAACCTATGAGGGGAAAGAAATAACAGGGGAGTTATAAAAATGACTTGCCAGTGTTTTATGATTTGAAGTTACTGAAAAAAGTAAAACGCAGATGAAATTTTTGATAATATAGACACTGTTATATGAATCTATCCATCGATATTTATTTTTCAATTTTTGTTATTTCAGGGTGTTTCTTCTCCTTTTTCGTCTCCCTGGCGATATTTATCAAGCCCCGGGATGACAGGAGAAAGTTTCTCGAAGGGGCGGTTTTTCTGCTGGCCTCTCTCTGGATGTTCTGCGCCTATCACCGCCTGTTTCTCGGGAAACGGGAAGACAACCTCTTTATCGTGGGTACCATTCTCTTTGCCTTTTTTGTGCCGGTACTCTATCTCTATATCCGTATGCTGCAGGATACCCGGTTTTCGCTAATCAAGAAGCATTTTATTCTCTTTGTTATACCTCTCCTGCTGCTGCCGGTTTTTATGGTGACGTTCCGGTTTCCCCCCGGTTTTTATGAATTATTTAATGTCAGGCCCCTGGAGGCAAGTCTGCGATATTCCATTCTTATGGGGGCAACCTTTGCCGAAAACCTTTACCTCTTTGTTATGCTCTTTGTTCTGAATATGCAGTTTGTCAAAATATTCCGTACCGGCAGGGACAACCGGTACCATTACCTGCGCTATTTTTTTGTGCTTACCTTTTTCCTTAACCTGATCATCGGTTTCTATTTTGTGAATTATTTTCTCGAACTGAAAATGATTAAATATTCTTATATAACGGGAACAATACTGGTATATTATTTTTTTGTAATATATTTTATTTTTTTCGCCGAGATATCCACACGCTACGAAGAGGAAAAAAAACAGCCCGATGGAGACTGTTTGAAGGGGCTTGATCCGGCTCTCCTTTTGTCCCGCCTTGAAAGCCTGATGCATGAGGAGAAACTCTACCGCTCTGAAGACCTGACACAGAGGGCCCTGGCAGAGAAGTTGCGTATTTCTCCCCAGCAGCTTTCGGCCCTTTTTGGTGTTTACATTAAAAATAATTATTATTCATACCTTAGTGCATGGCGTATCGATGAGGCAAAAGAACTGCTTCTCGACGCCCCGGAGATGAAGATCCTTGAAATTGCCCTGCACGTGGGGTTCAACTCACAATCATCCTTTTACAGCGCCTTTAAAGGGGTGACCGGTATTTCTCCCCGGGAGTATAGAAAAAGTAAGGTATAAAATAAAAAAAGACGCATCTGGTTCCAGATGGAAGTTTTTTTGTCCTTAATTAAGTATCTATTAATCATAACTATGCTTTTTCAGATTATAAATTTTTGAACCTGTTCCGGTCTGAGTGGAAAAGCAGCGAGGAACGTGATGATGAAGTTAAAAGCAGCCATCCTGAATATGTGTATTATTTCCCTCTTTGCCGCCTGCGGCGGCATAAGTCCCCTTGAAATGGCCGGTAATTTTATTGCCAACAGGCCCCCGGAGATCACGGATTTCAGGACTACAACTGATATTAGCCGGGGCCTTATCCCCAATATGACCATGCATCTTGAGGTTGAGGCGGATGACGCTGATGGCCATGAACTGAACTATGAGTTTACCGCCGATAACAGTATCGGTTCCTTTGCCTTTAAAGAAGTAACAGACACGGGGTGTTCCATAGATTATTACCTGCCTGATGCCATTCCCCTGGACCTTTCATTCAGTGTCACCGTTACCGTCACCGACCCGAAGGGGGCTGAGTCGGTACAGAAGCTGGATCTCGGCACGGGGAAGACGGGGCCGGTACTTTCTACACGGACCCTCAGTGAGACCGGTTTTTTTGTTGTACGTGAAGGGCGCACCTATGTAAAACCGGATTACCAGGCGGAGATAGAATTTACCAGTGACAGCGACGGCTTTTACCAGGTGCGTATTTACAGTGACTTTGAGGCGGAACCATCCTTTGATGAAAGCAAACCGGTTCATCTCTACCGTGTTGCCAGCGGCCCTAAAACCATTACCATAGCCGCCAGCGGTACCTCCGCTGACGCGATCATTACCCCCAACACGCCCCAGAAGCTCTGCATCTTTATGCAGGACACCCTGGGACAGACCAGCCTCAAGGTCTATTATTACTATGCAGACACGGCACCCCCGGCGCCCCTCATGGACTATAAACATGGCATTGCCATTACGAAAGGTCAGACCCTGGTGATACCCTTTGATGAAGAACTTCAAATCTCAGGGGCAGCGGCCTTTGATTCCACTGATCCTGTCAATACTATTCTTGATGACGGCATAAACGCCACGGCAACGGTAAGCGGCTCAACAGTAACCATTACTCCTCAAACGGGCAGCACCTGGTCAATGGCCACTGAAAGATATTCGCAGCAATACGAACTCTATCAGACGGGCCTTGACAGGATTGCCCGCATCAACGTAAAGGATGATTTTGACAACGAGGGATATGTGGATATCCGGTTTCATGTTTTTGAAGAGGTTCTGTATGTCAATGCCGGTAATACCGCTGCCAGCCCTGACGGTTCAGCGGACAATCCCTACAGGTATATTCAGGATGCCGTGGATGTTGTCCGTACCAGTGGTAATATTGCGGGGATATGTGTCTCACAGGGAACCCATACACCTCAATACACCGGAACCAGTGTTGCCCTGATAAGTGGTTATGAACAGGTCAATCTCCTGGGGGGCTATGCGTATCAGGATAATGATACCACAAAGGT
This sequence comes from uncultured Leptospirales bacterium, assembly GCA_964534225.1. Lineage (GTDB taxonomy): Bacteria > Spirochaetota > UBA4802 > UBA4802 > UBA5550 > CAZHNW01. The sequence continues at coordinate 49,467 of CAZHNW010000002.1, forward strand.
CAACCCCCTGCGAAGAGACCCGCAGAAGTACCCTTCGGTTATCAGTTATACCGCCCCTGATCCTGATGGCGCCGGTTCTAATCCCGGGGGGGCCATTGATGAGCCGGCAAGCGCCATCTTGATGGGGACGGATAGTAATTATAATTATCCGGTTCTCATTGACGGTTTCATCTTTGAGACCTCCGGGCATGCAAAGGGCTCCACCGTTGTCGCGGATATTTTCTGTGGCAACCATGCTGCCATGATCCAGGGCAATGTCTTTTATACTGCCGCCAATACTGCCTACAGCTTCAATATTGCTGTTGTCTATAACAATGTGATTGAAGGGATCAGTAATACCAGTTACTGTCTCGCATATGAACAGCGCATCTACAATAATTATTTTTTTACCGGTGGGCAGAACAACCATGCCAGGGCGATACAGATCGAGTGCTGGAGTGAAGATGACATTACCCCTGTTCATGCTACTGATCTTCAGTATAAGGCGGATATCCGTCACAACACCTTTGCCCTGAGCAGCGGTTCCGGGGGAAAAACCAAGGGGGTTTATATCAGCACCTATCACTGTACCGATCCCAATGCTCCATCAAATCAAGTCTGTTATGAAAACACAACAGCGGATTTTCAGATTGATGCAACGGTAATGAATAATCTTATTTTTGTTACCGCCTTTGACCCGGCAAACAGGCCCATGGCCCTTTTCAGTCATCATGCAGAAACCGCGCCGGGGAATTATTGCGTCTATAACGCCTTTCATAATAATTTTAATGACCTTTCGACAGTCTCTTCAGAATCAGAGATGTATTATTATGTACTCAGTTCGCATGTCTCCACTCAAAATTTATATAATCAGGGTTTTGGCTATTATGATACATTGCCATTACCCTCATGGAGCGGTTTTGGCAGTGAAAATATAGCCGTTGATCCTCTTTTTGTGTCAGCAGATGGTCTCTGGCTGCTTCAGCAGATAAGCCCGGTTTCAGTACGGATCGAGGGTATTGACGATTCACCCTCAACAGACGATGGTAATTACCAGGCCTTTGGCCAGATGATTCCCCTGGATTTTTTCGGCAATGCCCGCACCGGCAACGGTACTGACGGAGTATCCCTGGGGGCCCATGAGATGGACCAGTAGGCAGGCCTTTAAAATTATAAAAAAAGAAAATAACTGTATTTATACAACGGGAGTAAAAGAACGATGACCGGTAAAAATAATGGCAAGATCGGCACAGGACTGGTGGCTTTCATCGCCCTGGCCTCTGTGGCGGGGGCACTTTTGATGACCAGAACGGGATTTGATAAAAAAAGCGCCTCTATCAACGCGCGGGTGACATTTCTTGTGGGTTCCGCTCAGGTGACACGGCAGAAAAAGGAGACAGTCCTGAGGGCGGGTGATGCCCTGCAGCAGGGCGATGTAATACGCACGGGTAAAAAGTCGCGGCTGGTTGTACAGGTTGACCGCGTGGGGGTGCTGACACTTTTTGCCGACGCGGTTTTTTATCTTAAAGAGGTTCAGGGGGGGAAGTTAAAGGCCACCAGGGTGGGCCTTGACAGGGGGCGCCTTTTTTCAAAAATTTTGAAACAGAAAAAGGGCCCCTACACGGTGCAGACACCCACGTCTACCGCGGCGGTGCGGGGTACATCTTTTCTCACCACTACTGACACCAGGGGATCATCACACCGTCTCCTGGAGGGGAAGGTACTTGTGACTTCCCTCACGAAAAAGAAAATGACCGGGGAGGAAAAAATTCTCGAACCGGGATCGGCCGCCCTGGTTACGAAAAATAGAAAGGTTGCCATCAGGAAAATGGACAGGCTGGAGAAACTTGAAACAGAAAAGCTGGGCCTTTATCCCTACCGGGAACATATCGATGATAAAAAAGAAGCAGAAAGGACTGAAAATAACGTAGAGAGCGAAGAAAACAGGCTGCAGAAAATGATCAACCAGGAGCTGGATAAACTTCCCCCCCTTGAAAAACTGCGCCGCCAGGGCAGGCCCCTTACCATGCTCTCCCTGAAAGATGGTTCACGTATTACCGGGCATGTGGTAAGTTCTGATGCCGGGTTTGTCCGCTTTGATACGGGGCGGAGGGTCATTTCCATTGAGGTGGGTGATATCAGGCGCCGGGTTCCGGTGAAATAGAAGGGATTGATAAAATGAAAAAAAGAATGACGGGCATTGTTATCGCGGGGCTGCTTTTCTGCGCCGCGGCACTCTCGGCGGAGATGGTCTACCTTAAAGACGGGCAGGTGATATCGGGGAAGATCACAGCAGAGAACCGGGTTTTTATTACAGTCAAGAATAAGTATCAGACCTTTCAGTTGAAACGTTCGGATATAAAGCGCATCATGTACGGTGACCGTAAAATGGAGACCATCTATATCGAAAAGACAGATGGTAAACTTTTGAAGGGATTCATGGTCGACCAGGATGCACTGAAGGTTTATTACAAAAAATCGCGGGACGCCCGGGAGACGATTATCCTGAAGAAAAACATAACGCGCATGTCGTCGCATCCCTTTGTGCCCCTGGACGTGGGGCTCATGCTGCGCAGTGGTATCTTCTACCCCGTTAATTCGGGCAACTCCTCCCTGGGGGTGGCGCCGGTGGTCCTTGCCTCGGCGGGGCTTAATCTTCCTTTTAAGAATTTTCGCCTTTTCATGGAGTCGGGGTATTATCAGAGTACAAGCTCTGTTCACACCGACCAGTTCATGTTTTTTATTCCCGTGACGGTAAATCTTACCTACGATTTTGCCTTTGGCCATTTTCACCTGCTGCCAAAGGCGGGGACAGGTATCGCCATTGTCAGGTTTGATGATGGTGAAGGGAGTGATGCTTCAGGAACGACCTTTAACCTGATTATCGGCGCGGGAGGAATGTGGGAAATTTTCAAACGCCGCCTTTACGCGGGCCTCTGGTTCGACTACTGCCTCATTGCTGATTCAAGCGCCGCCTGGCATGGTATTATGGCAACGGCCAGTATCAGCTACCGGTTTTGAGCCCCCGTATTTTTTTCTAAAAATTTTTCTGGTTTTTCATTATGCCAAAATTTATGATGATAGTTTTGGAACCCGGGTTATTTGCTCCAGGATAAAATTCATCTTGAGATTTCTGTTCACTACAGGTATTATAAATCAATTATCTTCCGGGGCCCGGAGGACCAATGGCTGTTTTCCGGGTATGAGAAAAGAATAATTTTTTACAGTAAGAGGAATTACCATGCCAAGGCTGAAAGATATCAGGGGTCACACCCGTCTTTTCCTCGAGGATTACTCGAAAAAAATTTTAAGAAGTGAAATGATTCGCGCGGGAATCGTGGCATCTATTTCCTTTATTGCCATGACATGGTTTTTTGTTACTCTCTTCATTTTTCCTGATTACTTCCCCTCGGCGGCATTGAAGGAGTTCAGGGGGATTTCGATTTTTGCCTGGCTCGCCCTTGTTTTTGTTCTTCTGGGTGTCTATGAAATTATTTTTATGGGCGTTTTAAGGATGTTTATGAAAAGGGAGAGGAAGTTTCCCCTGGCTCCCCGGTTCTTTAATGCCTTTATCGAAATATCTACCCTTTCCCTGGTCATCTTTTTTTCAAGCCGTGCCGGCCTCGGCATTGAATCGATTTTTACGCCGACAATTTTTCTCTACTTCATTTTTATTGCCCTTAGCTCCCTGCGTCTTATTGTCAGCCTTTCATTTTTTACCGGTTTTGTCGCTGCTGCAGAATATATCATTATGGCCTTCACTTTCATGGAAAAGTATGCCGCAACAGACCAGACCGGCATGGCATCTGTGGCCTACTCGCCCGGCTTTCATCTTTCACGGGGCCTGATTCTCTTTGCCGCGGGTCTCGTCACCGGTTTTGTTTCCTACCAGATCAAGAGACGACTCGTCAGTTCCCTGGAAAGCATTGAGGAGAGAAAAAGGGTACTTACCATTTTTGGCGAACATGTCTCACCCCAGGTGGTAACGCGTCTTGTTGAAGCGGGGGGGGAGATCAGCAATGAGAGCATCTATGTCTGCATCATGTTTTTTGATATTCGAAATTTCAGCTCCTTTTGCGAAAATCACAGTGCTGAAGAGGTAACAGGTCTACTCAACTATCTCATCGAATTTATAGTGGAGATAGTTGATGAACATCACGGCATGGTGAACAAGTTTCTCGGTGACGGGTTTCTTGCCCTTTTTGGCGCCCCCTTTCCATCGGGGGATGACTGTGCCAATGCGGTTATGGCGGCCCTTGCTATTGTTGATCGTCTCGAGGAGGAGATCAGAAAGGGCTTTATTGAACCGGTACGTGTCGGTATCGGTATACATGCGGGAGATGTTATCTCAGGTAATGTCGGTTCTACTCGCCGTAAGGAATATACTATTATTGGCGATGTGGTCAATATCGCCTCCCGCCTGGAGCAGTTGAATAAAAAGTTTTCCTCGACGCTGCTGGTCTCCGGCGAGGTGTGGAAACAGCGGGGAGATCTTTCGGTAAAAGGTGAAAATCTTGGATCTGTCGCGGTAAAAGGGTATTCTGCACCGGTGCCGGTTTACCGTCTGCGGTAGTTAAACTTCCCCCCCCCTCATTATTTTTTTGCATGAGGTCTGCGCGACTGGTCAAATTCCGACCGGACTGTCTTTAATTCTTGACAAGGAATTTAGTTTTTGTTTTATTGTTGATTGACATGTCAGTCATTAAGTTCCGGAAAGATGATTCTAACCGGGTGTCTGATTTCTTCATGTCTTTGGGAGAAGGAGGAAAAGAAATATGAAAAAAGCTCTGGTACAACTGTTTGTTTTTGTTTTCATACTTTTTGGTTTTTTCGGGTGTGATGATCCCTATGAGTCCATATTCGATAACAGGCCTGATTATCCCACCGGGAGAGGATGGTCCTATATGGGACCTGAATCGCAGAATCCCTTTAAATTCGCCAATAAAACATACAGGGTAAAATTTTATAAAAATGACGGGTATATTAAGACCTCGTCATTAGGATACTGGACAGGCAGCAGTGACGAGGCTGTGGTTTTCTACCTGAAACCGGCGGCACTGGGTCAGTATATTCTCATGGACAGGGATCATAAATATCTTTCTGTTTTTGGTTCTCTTGTTATCAGGTCCGGGAATCTTACCAACAATGTGATATGGGAAATTGCCAGTTCCGGGGATGATAATATATTTGTTCTTCGTTCACTGGAAAAGCAGAAATATCTTGCTGTTGGCAGCAGTGGAGCCCTGAAGCTGGTTGATTCCCTTACCACGCGATGGAACACAAAAAGGGAAGAGTGCGGTATTGTTTTTTCTGAGGTTGAGGCTGATTTCTCATTTCCCGAGGCGGAGATAAATGTGGCCTTTACTGATGATGCTGGCAACAGTGTCTCTCCCGGAAATGCCCTGCAGCGTCCTGCCCCGGAAGAGGAAATAATCGGTTATGCAGACGTTCATACCCACCTGAACCACTACCTCGGATCAGGACAGGCGAACTTTGTGGGTGCCAATTTTTCCCCCCTGGGAATACAGAAAGCCCTTGATGACTGCGGTTCTATTCATGGCATTAATGGTACCATGGATATTTTTGGCATGGCACTGGATGGCCATACCACCCATGATACAGGAGGATATCCTGATTTTCCCTTCTGGCCCACATCATATTCAGAAACCCACCAGCAGGCCTATTACAGGTGGCTCGAGCGGTCATGGCTGGCAGGGCAGCGTGTCCTGGTGCAGCAGTTTGTGAATAATGAGATACTGGGAGAAATCCGGCGCCGACTTCCCCTGGCAGATCCTGATGCCCCCACCAATGACATGGTTGTCTGTGAGATTCAGATGAAGAATATGTATGCCATGCAGGAATATATCGATGCCCAGAGCGGCGGTCCCGGCAGGGGCTGGTTCAGGATATGCACCTCATCAAAAGAGGCCCGCCAGGTTATCAGCGATGGTAAAATGGCTGTTTTTCTTGCTATTGAGGTAGATACGGTTTTCGGTATCGAGGATGATATCAAGGGAATGGCCGAAGCCGGCCTTATTCCTGAAAGTGACTGGGCAAAGGCGAAGGAAAATATTCTCAGTCAGCTTGAAATGTTTTATGATCTGGGGGTTCGCAGTATTTTTCCTGTTCATGCCTTTAATAATGGTTTTGCCGGGGCGCAGCTCTACCAGGCCCCCATGTTTAACCTGGTTAACTGGGTTGAGCGGGGTGAGTTCTACAGTGTAGAGTTAAGCCCCAATCCCCGGGTGACCTACCGCGAAGGGGGGATAGAGGTTCAGGATCAAAAGGTCATGGAAGTCCTTGAATCACTCGGCTTTATTGATTCTCTTGTTCCCCTTGTGCCGGCAGGTTCTGATGATGGTACCTGGGGGCACTCCAATAAGGTTGGCCTATCAGCCACGGGTGAATGGCTCATAGATGAACTGGTCAAGCGGGGGATTGTGGTGGAAGTTGACCATATGAGTGACCGGTCTCTGAACCGGACCCTTGAACTTCTCGAGGAAAAGAGGTACCCCGGTGTTATTGCCAGTCATACCCGTATTATAGACATGTATCCTGACGGCAATACCGATGCATGGGAACAGATGGATATCCCCCGCATGATCCGTGTCATGCGTCTCGGGGGGATTATTTCCCCCATGCTCTGGTCTACCATGGCAGAAGAACAGAAGTGTGCCGCAGACCACCTGAAGCTGATGATCGAAGGGGGTGGGTATTTTGGTGATGCGAACCATAAAGATTATGATTACCGCTATACCCGTTTCAACGAATTCGATCCCGGTATTGCCAATTATGACGGCGGCAACCTGATCATAAGGCCTTCATGGTATAACTGCAATGATAATCCTGACGATGACCTGATCCTTGGTATACCCTTTGCAACGGATGTCAACGGGGCATGCAGGCTTCCGGCCTTTAAGCCCTATGGTGCGCGTGAAAACGATAACATGGACCCGGGAATCTACGGAACCTATAACGAAGTCAAACTTCCCCGGGACGAAACGGGCAGGTATACCTTTGGTACCCTCTACCCGGGAGTCTACCAGCCGGGGGTCACTGCCCTGTTCAGCCAGCAGAAAACGGGTAACAGGGTTTTCGATATCGAGGCATCACCTGGAGTGGCACATTATGGCCTGATTCCTGATCTTATTAAAAAGCTTCAGAGCCGGCCAAAGCAGGTCAACCAGGACGCCCTTTTTCATTCAGCAGAGGCGTACCTGAGGATGCTTGAACGAACAGAACGGTACAAGGAAAATCCTGACGAGATAAAGAATGGCTGGAATGCATGGCTTGAAAGCATGAATGACCAGCTGCCCCTTGAAAGGCATATGCAGTAGTCTCTTATTATTAAGAATAAAAAAGCCGTCCGGTGCTGAACCGGGCGGCTTTTTTTTAAGAAGACCGGCTGATAACCTCCGTCAGGTAGGGAATAAGCTGCTTTTTCCGGGAAAGGATTCCCTTCATGCTGTAGATGTCTTTCTGGATTTTCGGGTAGGTGAGTGATGCCTTTACTTCCTCATCGCCGGCAATAAAAAAGATACTGTCCAGTTCGGTAATGTCGGTAACGAGAAGGGCAGAGAAAAGGAAATTTTCCGATTTCTGAAGTTTGTTGAGCTCTTCAAGTATTTTGTCCTGCCTTTCCATTAACTCTGTCAATGTGGTAACTTCCACCTGGCTGACCGAATAGGAGGTGTCTCCCTGGGGATAACGTTTCATGTCCATTGCAAGGATTTCGTTGACGGGCTTTTTACCGATCTGTGAAGCGGCATGCATGATATCATTGCCAAATTCTTCGATGGAGAGATCGGTTATTTCCGCAAGGTATTGTGCCACATTCCTGTCTGTATCCGTGGTGGTGGCGGAGCGGAGTATAAGCGTATCAGAAAGGATCCCCGCAAGGAGAAGGGAGGCAATATTTTTCTGCATGGGAATCTTTTGTTCCAGGAACAGGGTGGCAATAATCGTGGATGTTGATCCCACGGGCTTGTTGATAAAGGTAATGGGGTAGGTGGTGGGAGGATTTCCCAGCCGGTGGTGGTCGATGATCTCGAGAATTCGATAGTTTTTAATGCCCTCTGCCGCCTGGGAGAGCTCGTTATGATCGACGAGAATGACATCAATGTTCGGCTCTCCCATCAGGTCTCCCTGGCTGAGAATGCCGATGACCCGTTTTTCCGCGTCTACTACGGGAAGGGAGCGTGAAATACTGGCGCTTATCTTTTCGTGTATGTTCTTGATATACTGGTCTTCTCCAAGGGGCTCAAGGGCATTGTCTGCCATGAATTTGACAGGTGTGGCATAGAATGAAAGGAGAGAGCTTGTTGCCGTATCAAAGGGGGAGATGAGCAGGGAGGTCTTTTTTTTCTCCGCCAGTTCCCTGACGTCCTTCCGGATTGTTTTCCCCCCTGTAACGACAAGGCAGCGAATACCCCTTTCGATGGCGGCCCGGTGAACCTCGGCCCTGTTGCCTGCGATGATAATAATATTTTCACCGGGGATGGAATCGATAAATTCACTGATGGTCTCAAGGTCTGATGCCGCCACCAGGAGGCGCGCCTTGAATACCTCGTCGCCATGAAAGGTAATGATCTCCTGGGCGTTGAGAGTCTGGCTCAGCATGGTGATGGTCGTGGGAATAATGTTTTGCCGGTGAGGATCGATTTTTTTCAGCATGTTTTGCGCAAAGGCATTGTAGTGAAGTACCGAGGTAAGTCTTTTACTGTCATCAACAACAGGAAGCATTTTATGGTTGTCACGGTTGAGGATTTCAAGGGCTTCCCAGAGTGGTGTTGATTCATGAACTGTCAGGGGGGAGATGCTCATATAGTTTCTTACACGCGGTACAAGGTCACTGATGAGACGTGGTTTTTCTACATCGAAGCGCCGCAGTATGTAGTCAGTCTGGGGATTTATTTTTCCCACGCGAACCGGGTAGCATTCAGAAGCACCCTGGAGTTTTTTCAAATCCGCATAGGCAATGGCAGAAACCACGGAATCGGTATCGGGGTTGCGGTGACCGAGGATATAGGTTTGTTTCTTCTGTTTCATGTGAGCTGGTTCTCCCTGTCTCAGAGAAGGGACCCCTGGAGGTCATCTTCGTCGGCAATTTCTCCCGTCTCTTCTTTGACCTTGATTTTCTTTTTTTCTACGGAGTCATCATCGCCCGTCTGGAGGATCTCTATCTTCTTTTCAGCCTCTTCCAGTTTTCCGTGACAGAGGCGGGCATACTGCATGCCCTTTTCGAATTCAGCGATTGAATCTTCAAGGGAGAGTTCCCCCGTTTCCAGTTTGCGTGCAATCTCCTCGAGAGAGGAGATTGCATCTTCGAATTTCATGTCTGCGGGTATTTTACTTTTTCCCAATGGTGTCTCCTTTATTGATTGATTCGACTCTGCAGCCGGCACTTCCGTCTGCCAGGAGTATTTTTATTTTTTGATTTTCTGCCAGGGACGTTACACTCCTGACAAGGGTTTCTTCTTCGTTCTTTATAACGGCATAGCCCCTTTTCATAACCTGGAGGGGGGAGAGCTGCTCCAGTGCCTGAAGGGCCATGTTATACCTGTGGTTCAGGGCATTGACCCGTTCCCCTGCAAGACGGGTGATGTCAGGGATGGTGAGGAAGTCTTCTTTTTTGCGGGAGAGAGTCATCTTTATGCTGTTCAGGAGGGAGAGTTCGTATTCCCGTAAAAGCATTTCGCGGCTGGCAATGAGTTCAATGGGATCCCTGAAAATGCGGCGGTCCATAACACTGTCGAGACGGTTTTCCGCCATGGATATCATGGTGGCCAGGGCCTTTTCACATCGCGCAAAGAGGAAGTTGATTTCATCAGTAAGGTCCTGTTTAACGGGGATGGCAATTTCCGCCGCTGCTGACGGTGTGGGGGCGAAGGCATCAGCAGCATCATCGGAGAGGGGATGGTCGATCTGGTGTCCCACGGCGGAAATAATGGGGACGGTACTCTCCGCAAAGGCCCGGACAACGGGCTCCTCGTTAAAGGGCATCAGGTCCTCAAAGGAACCTCCTCCACGGCCGGCAATGATGACATCAATGCCGTAATGGGGCCTGTTCAGCTCCCGGATGCCCGTAACGATGGTGGGGGCGGCGTCATCCCCCTGTACCTTTGCCGGTGCCAGGATAATCTCTATGGAGGGATAGCGCCGCAGGGCCACCTTGATGATGTCCTGGATGGCGGCCCCGGTGGGAGAGGTGACCACGCCGACACGGCGCGGCAGAAAGGGAAGGTCTTTCTTTTTCTCCGGGTCAAAGACTCCCTCTTCACTCAGTTTTTTCCTGAGCTGCTCGATTTTTTTTTGAAGTTCTCCTTCGCCTTCGATTTTAACTGAAGAGACATTAAACTGGTAGCTGCCCCGTTTTTCGAAAACGGTGACATTACCGAAGGCAAAGATACTCATGCCTTCCTCGAGGCGGAACTTCAGCTTCCTGTTGGCATACTTGAAAAAGGTAACGGAAATGAGGGCATTTTCATCTTTAAGGGTAAAATAGATATGCCCTGATGAATGATAGGTAAGGTTATAGATTTCACCCTTCAGCCAGATGCCCGTGAAGGCATCCTGCTGTTCAAGGGTTTTCTTGATTTGGCGTGTAAGCTCAGTTACGGTAAAAATTTTTTTGTCCATATCCACCTGTGTTTCTTGATGGATAATGACGACGGAACCAGAAAAATTTCAATGATTATTTAACCCCAGAAAACCATTTCAGGGTCCTGGTCAATCTCATCGAGAAGGTCATCGATATTTCTCGAAGGTTTTGCCTCGCTGTACTGGTGCCACTTTTCACGGCGGTCAGCCCAGTAGAGAGACCAGGTTCGTTTTCTCTGGTTATAGCGAAACTGTGCAACCTTGAAGTTGCTGGATTCTTCGGGTTCATAATCACTCTTCATCTGTTCAAAGAGTGTTATGATATCCCCCCTGATTTTGTACCCAACCATGTTCTCTTCGATTTGACTTTCCGGAACACAGTTGCAGCAGTAGGTGGCGAGCTTCTGCTCGGCCCTGCACTTAACTTTTTGTGGTAAAGCCATAACAACACCCCGGTAATTTTTTGTATAACAGATTATACTATATCGAGGCGAGTGTGTCAATAAGGGATAAATGAATTTTTCCGTTAGATGCAATAATTTCTGCGATTTCCGGGTCAAATTTGCGGCCGTTATATGCCGTAACGGTTCCACCGGCTTCTTCGACGATTATTGCCCCTGCCGCCATGTCCCAGGGCTGCAGTTCAGGCTCCCAGTAGCCGTCTAATCGGCCGCATGCGACATAAGCAAGGTCAATGGCGGCTGAACCCATGCGGCGTATGCCCTGAACATGGGGGAGAACCCGGGAAAACTGTGCGAGATTGTTTTTTGCGGGGTCTTCTTTTTCGTAGGGGAACCCGGTGGCGAGAAGTGAAATGCCCATCTCTTCAGTGTCTGAAACGGAGAGGCGACTTCCATCAAGAAACGCTCCTCCCTGGTATGTGGCACTGAAGAGTTCCTGGTGAAGGGGATCATAGATGACTCCCGCGGCGACCCGGTCGAGTTCCCTTGAAAAGACACCGATGGAGACACAGAAAACGGGTATGCCGTGGGCATAGTTGTTTGTCGCGTCAAGGGGATCGATGTACCAGATAAAGTCACCGGGTGATTCTTTTCTGCTGCCCTCCTCGGCGATGATGGTGTGGCGGGAAAATTTTTCGCTTACCGCTTTGAAGAGAAATTCTTCAGAGGCATGGTCCATGTTGGTGACAAGATTTGTTCTGCTTTTATAGGAAACCTCTGTCGAGGCGGAACGGAACCCCTCCAGGAGAAGGGCCCCGGCTTCGCGGGAGATATCAACGGCAAAGTCACGGATTTTTTCAAGCATAATCAGTACATACCCCCCACACCGATTTTAAAATTGAACTCGTGGTGGTCTTCATTGGGGTCGCCCAGCTCGATAATGACCTTCTGGTAGAAAAAGAGGTAGGGGAGGATCTGTTCATCAATGCGAAAGGAGAGCTCGTAGCCCAGGGCCCTGAAACCGCTGAAGGGATTGCCCTTGGTCCATTTGCCGATATCCATGCCGAACCACCCCTGGCCGTTGGGCAGGTATGAATAGGGATCGGTATTGGCAAGGTCCCTCAGGTAGAAGCGCTGGCGGTACTCGATGGCCATCTTCCATGCAAAACCGGTGTTGCTGCGGCTGATCTCTCCGAGGGAAACGCCGATGCCGATATCATAGACCCCGTAGTAGTTTGACTGGGGGGTGGTGTGGTCAAAGATATAGAAATCCTGTGCCTCGAAAAGGGTGTAATACTTGAGATGTTTTTTTACCGTGTAGGTGAACCTGAAGGTGAGCATGTCCGTATCAAGGGTGTACCCGGTGTTGCTCTTTCCGTCAAAGGGTATCAGGCGGGGATAGAACCGCAGTTTAAAGTTCATGTTTTTTTTCGTGTAGGCAAAGAGAAATCCCACCTTGAAGTCATATTCTTTAAGGTTCTGGCCGAAGTTGAAACTTCCCTCGTGGTGGTTGAAGAGAAAACCGATGCCCAGCATGAAATTGCCCAGGTAGTACATGGACTCAAAGATTTCACGGTGTGTCAGGAGATTGGGGGAGAGACAGCCCAGCCAGGGGTTCTCCGCGATCATGACGAATTCCCATGCCTTGATGGGGGTAAAGCTGACGTAAAAGGTCTCCATGATGTTGCCCATGGCACCGGGATCAGAGATGTAGCGGTAACCCTTGTCGCCGGAAAAATAATAGCCCGTGCGAATGGTATAATCAACCGTGCCGAGTACCCAGCGGTGGATTTCCTTTTTCTTTTTTTTCTTCTTTTTCGCGGCGGTTTCGGCAACGATTTCACCTTTCTTTTTCAGGCGCAGTGCCCGTTCCTGTGCCAGTTTTTTGGCGTAGGCGTCGGTAAGCCACCTGGTGACCTTTTTATTGTTGGGATCGATTTTCAGGACATATTCGCCGGTTTTCACGGCATTAATATAGTTGCCAGACTTGTAGTAGAGAAAGCCGAGTTTTTCTCCTGTTATGACCTGCCGGGGGTTGCGGCGCAGTGCTTCTTCATAGTTTTTTATCGCCGCTTCGGTATTGCCCTGCAGCTCCTGGGCCCATCCCCTGTTGTGGTAGGTCATGGCGGAGTCTTTATCATAGGTCTTGATGGCCCGGTCAAATTCCTTGATAGCCTCGTCGTATTTTTTCTTTTTACCCAGCTCGACACCCATGCGGTTATATTTTTTCGGGTTCGCCGAGGCGAGGGGAAGTGTCAATGCCGGCAGCAGAATAATGGTGAGGGTAAGTGCTGCGCCTGTTTTATTCCATGGTGCTTTCATGCCTGTTCACGCTGTCCTTTTGTAGTGAGATCATCTTATCCTTTCTTTCGGTGGAGACAAGTATAATTTCACATTCACGCGAATTTGAGGGTCTCCTGAAGCCGGATGCTCAAAATACGCGGTAAAGCGGCCTTTTTCAGTTGCCCTTCTTCCCTGTATTGTATACAGTCATAGTATTTATGAAAAGCCGAAAAGGGCAAATTTTTCACCGCCTTTCCGTTTATCTTTTGTTCGATTCAGACTTTAAAAAGCAGGCGGGGGGAAGTAAAGGCGCACCGGCCATGAGACCCGGCACGGGGCGCGGTTTTTGTCAGGGGGAAGTCTCACCTGTCGCGGACAGGCAACCGGTTCGATCCATGCAGATTAATACCAGGTCAAAAAAAGGGAGGAAGAGTCATGGCAGAAAGGGAAAAAATTTTAAAATACCTCCATGTAAAAAAGGGTGACATAACCCGCGAGGAAGTTGATGCCATTGTTAATGCCGCCAACCCGTCACTTCTCGGCGGGGGCGGGGTCGACGGAGCCATACACCGTGCCGCGGGGCCGGGGCTTCTCGATGAGTGCCGAACACTGGGGGGATGCCGGCACGGGGAAGCCCGCATTACTGCAGGCTATAACCTTCCCGCCCGGCATGTCATTCATACGCCGGGGCCTGTCTACCGGGGGGGGCGTGAAGGCGAGGCGGATGTTTTACGCAGTTCCTATTATAATTCACTTCTCCTGGCAAAGGAGTATGATCTTACATCGATTTCCTTCCCCGCCATATCAGCGGGAGTGTATGGCTATCCCCTTGAGGAGGCGTGCCGTATCGCCGTTGATACGGCAGTAGAATTTATGGAGAGAGAAAATTATTCTATTGATGTATATTATGTCCTTTTTGATAATGGCAATTATAGAATCTATGAAAACTACCTGAAACAGTTAAGAGAGGGGCAATGAATTACCTTGAACAGTGTGTTGAAACTTCCCGCAAAACTAACAGTATTGTCTGTATGGGAATGGACCCGGTCCTCGCGGACATGCCCGTGGAGGGAACCCCGGGAGAGCAGATCTATACCTTTTACGAAACGCTGCTCAACGAGATTGTGAAGACCGGTATCTTCCCCGCGTCAGTGAAACCGAACTACGCTTTTTACGCCCAGTACGGCATCGAGGCCATTGAAGCGCTGGCAAAGCTGATCGCCCTTTATAAAAAAGAGGGGATCCCGGTGATACTCGATGTCAAGCGAGGGGACATCGGCAAGACAGCACGGGCCTATGCGGCCGAAGCCTTTGATTTTTTCGGCGCTGACGCGGTGACCCTTTCTCCCTACCTGGGGTATGATTCCATTGAGCCCTTTGTAACGAATTACCCTGACCGTGGATTTTATATCCTGACCAAGACATCCAATAAAAGCAGCGGTGAACTGCAGGATATCTCTTACCAGGGCTCTCCCCTCTATCTCTACATGGCCCGCAAGCTCGTTGACTGGTACCATCCCGGTATCGGTTCAGTCGTGGGGGCCACTTACCCGGAACAGCTCGAGGAGATCGCCGCGGTATTTTTTGAGGCAAACAAAGAAGTGCCCTTTTTGATTCCCGGTATTGGCAGCCAGGGGGGCGACCTGGAGGCGGTGATGAAGGTCCTGAACCAGTGCGGGGAACCGCGTATTCACCGCATCAACTCTTCGAGCGCCATAAACTTCGCCTGGAAAAAAAGCGAAGGCATGCCCTATGAAAAGGCCGCTGTTGCGGCCCTGAAAAAACTGAACGATGAGATCGGCGCCCTCATGGAGGGCTGATCTCATCCCGCAGCCTGAAAAAATTTTTGCTACTCTACGGGATAGGCAATGAGAATTTTTTTCAGGCTGTCTTTTTTAAAGGTGAAATAGATCTGTACCGGCAGGGCGTCTGCCGTGTTGTAGATAAGGGTCTCTTTCTGTTTTTGTGCCGGTTCTCCCAGTTTTTTTATCAATGTTTTTTTACTCATTCCTGTTTTAATGCCGTATTTTAGGGGCAGGTCGTTGCCGGTAATGATGATGCCCTGCATGATCTGTTTGTCCAGTTTTACGGCATGGTAGATTGTAAAGGTCACCCCGGGATAGGTCAGGGTATACTTTTTATCGGTAATGGAGGGGTCGTGAATGTTTTTGACTTCTTCGGTCTTGATTTTTGCTTTTGCCGGTATGTTTTTTTCCAGTGATTCTTTCACATCACTGGCGGTGGTCTGACGGTAGTATTTTTTTGCGAAAGGCGCCGTGGCAAAGATGCCGAGTCTGCTCATGTCATCCTGTTCCTGGGGGGCATAGTTTGCCAGCCAGGCGCTAAAGACCCATCCCTCGTTTTTTCCATAGCGGACCCTGACCCAGGGAGCGGTTTTCCCGCCGATGACGGATATTTTGTTTGAATATTTCAGGATGCCCACCTTTGCCTTAAAGGGTATAACCGTTATCTTTTTTGCATCAATACCCGGGCCTGAACGAAGTACAAGGCCGTTGCGGGCCGTTACGGTGGTGGTTTCTTTAACTTCCTTTTTGCATGCATGAAAACTAAAGGAAAAAATAAGTGCCGCGCAGAGGGGCAGGATGATTGTTCGTGTCATGGGCTTTCTCCTGGCGATGAGTTTTTTCTATCATGACAGAGATTGCCCGAAAAGGCAAACAGAATTCAGGAGGAACGTAATGACCCTGTTTAAACTGTTTAAAGTTATTTGATCTTGATTTGATCTGTGCAACGAGACTGCTGTCGGGACTGGTGAAAAGAAGTAATCTGCCAAAAACAGGGGTATTTACCTTGACGAATAGTAAAAATTGTTGTTACTATATGGTCAGTTTTCTGTTTAATAAATAGAGCCATCGTTTTACGGGATGCCTGTTCAGGCAATGCCGGGAATAAGAGAAAAGTAAACTAACTATTAAAGGAGTATTTCGTTATGGCAAAAAAAATCATGTTTCTTCTTTTTTCAGGTCTGCTTTCCTTTGCACTCATGGGATGCGAGTCCGATGATGATGGTGGAAGCGGCGCCCTTGGTGGTGGCGACAGCGCAATGGTCGGCGAGGTCTATACGGCAGTGGCCGCGGCAATGTCAACTGCTCAGAGCAGTAACAGGGGAACTGCGCCGAGTGGTGGTACTATTGATTATGATGATCCGAACGGTTACTGGTCAGCAACCGGCACCTATTCCATAGATACGACAACAGGCGCCTCCTCCTATGATATCGATTTTACCTGGAATGGGTATACTTCAGGGAATGTGACCCTGGTGAGCGGTACAGCTAATTGCACTTTGGATATATCCAGTGATTCATCAATGACCTATGCCTATGACGGTACATTTGTTGTTCTGTATAATGACATTCAACATAACTTTTCATGGGACATAGATGTTACCTCAGATGGCAGTTCTTATTCAATTACCGGTGAATATACTGTCGACGGGGCTACTTATAGCTATTCTAACAATATCAATTATTAGGATAGAACTCTCATCCATCACCGGCCCTGTGCCGGTGATGTGTATTTGTCTTTAGAACTGTCGTGTTTTCCCTTAATTATTCTATCCTGTCTTATCTCAGATAAAAAAATTTTACATTACCTCTGTTCTGTTATTCGTATCGGCTGTGATCAGGCGATATCATATGATTTGACAGGTTTTCATAAAGACCTTGACTTTGCTCCTTAATAGAATAACAGTTGCAAGAAATTTTCATGCTCTACCCGGGGTAAAAATGAATACTAAAATAGATGCGTCTGAAGCCGCAAATGAAACAAGAAAATACAGTCTTGATAACCTCCGCAGTCTTATGATTGTTTTTGTCATATTTTTCCATGCGAGTCTTGCTTATTCAATAAGTCCTGAATGGTGGATGGTCAAGGAATCCGCGGGTTCTTTTTCTTTTGATCTTTTTATGGTGCTCTGTGATATCTTCATGATGCCGGTATGTTTTTTTATCGCCGGCTCTTTTGCCCTTCCCTCTCTCAATGTTCATGGTTCTACGGGCTTTTTGCGGGGCAAGTTGAAACGCCTCGGTCTTCCCCTTCTTGCGGGTGTTTTTCTGATAAATCCCTTTACGCACTGGATTACGGTCAATCACCGGGGCCTGCATGGACCGGTCTATTCTTCTTTCAGTTCTTCATGGTTTGACTTCGTGAATAAAATGATTTCAGCGAACAGCGGTGTGGTAACAGAGTTTTACGGTTTCTCCTACCGGCATTTCTGGTTTGTCATTCTTCTTTTATATTTTTTTATGCTCCTCCTGGCAGTCAGGCCCTTTCTTCCCGGGCATTTTTTTAAAGAGAAGGCCCGTGACGAGTTTACCTCCCCGGTTCCGGCGGTTGCTCTTGCCTGCGGCATTTCTTTCCTGGGATTTGCGGCGTCTGCATTTTATACTGCCCCTGACAACTGGGCGCAGGCTGGTGCCTTTCTCATGTATCAGCCCAGCAGGCTTTTTCTTTATGGTGCGGTTTTTATTCTTGGAATATCTGCCTTTCGGGGGGGATGGTTCAGTAAAAGGGAGCAGGGAAAATCCCTGAACTTCTGGTGTATCATCAATAGTGTCCTTCTTGTCATGACCCTGATATCAATGCAGTTTTACTATGTTACCTTCAGGGATTCATCAATAGCGATGGTGTTTCATGGTTTTGTGCGTACCCTGTTTGTCTATGCCCTGCTTATTCTTTTTGTGAAAGTTTTTTTGAAGTACGGTACGAAAACGGGAAAGATGCGGTCTTCACTGGCGGCTTCTTCGTTTCATATGTATATTCTGCACTTCCCCCTGGTCCTGCTGTTGCAGAAATTTTTTCTCACTTTTGAAATGTCTTTCATAATTAAATTTTTTCTGGTGGGAACCGTTGCAGCAGTCATTTCGTGGGCAACGAGCCATTACCTGCTGCAGAGAGGTTTCAGGGTTACCCTCGCTACTGCCGGTGCAGTCTTTCTTGCTTTCTGGTTTTTTTTATAGATCTTTTATTGCTACTGCCGCCCTGCCGGCAGTTTCAGTTTTACATGCCTCGGTAAATGGTTCCGCCCTTTCGGGGAGAATTTGAATTTTTATTATGATACCCTCAGCAGTATAGCTGATTGCTTCATCGGTGATGTTATATTTTTTCATCAGGGAAAAGATAATTCCCGTGTCATCATGACCGGCTGATATTTCAAGGGAAACTTTTTGGACTATAACCATAAAGGGGGCCTGCTGCAGTGCCCGTGCCGTCGTGCCCCCGTAGGCGCGGGCAAGTCCTCCGGTACCGAGCTTGATGCCGCCGAAGTACCGTGTGACGATTATGGCAATATTGTTCCAGGCGCCGGAATCAATGGCCCTGAAAATGGGCATTCCCGCGGTTCCGGCGGGTTCGCCATCGTCACTGAAACGGTACTTTTTATCTGCCTTCCAGGCCCAGCAGTTATGGCTCGCCGAAGGGAAGACATGTTTTTTCAGCAGTACAGGGAAATCGTCAGAATTTTCCAGGGGCAGGATGGTGACGATGAAACGGCTTTTTTTTATGATTTCCTCGTGGCGATATTTTTTTTCCGGTTTTTTCATATGCGGTCATTCAGTCATTAAATATTTTCTGTTGTTTTAACGGTTCTATCAGGTTAAAAAAAATGAGAATATTCTACAATAAATTATTCTTTACAGTTAAATTAAATTTTTGTGGGGTGTCCGGAATTGAATGTATATTTACTACTGCGCTATGATGAAGACAATTTTAGATATTCGAATTCAACCGGTTGATTTTTCTTCCCTTAATTTAAAGAGTGATCTTTTCCAGAGCGGTTTCTGGGGATACTTTAAATCATATCACGAGAAGGATGCCCTTGCCTTTGTGGTAAGGGCGGGAGGAACATCTTTTCCTCTTGTTTTAATACAACGCTGCGGTCCCGGAGGGGTGATCTATGCTTATTCGCCCCGGTCTCCCCAGATTCAACTGCCGGAAGAAAACCAGGGACCCTTTCTTGAAATCCTTGCATGGGAACTGAAAGATTATATTTCCCGGGAGACTGCATTTATTCGTTTTGATACCATATGGGATTCACCTTATGATGATAGGGATTCATATGTCGAAAAACAGTGGGATGGCCCTCCCCGTGATTCTCTCAGGGAAATACGCATGAATTATTTTACCAGGTCAAAGAACTTGAGAAAAGCTCGTACTGATATGATGCCTGCTGACACAGTAGTGCTTGATCTTGAGTGGGACGAAGAGGAACTGTTCATGGATATGCGGGCCAATACACGCAACTGTATCCGCAGGGCAGTGCGCAGGGGGGTTACTGTTGTCAATGCATCTCTCAGGTATCTTCCTGACTGGTATAACCTTTATGCAGACACTGCACAGAGAAAAGGATTTCCCTGTGTTGGCTATGAATACTTTGAGTCTCTTTTTTTTGCTGCTGATGATTATCGGGCTTTTGCCAATGATGAGAGGATCACACCTGAGTTTCATCTTCTTCTTGCCACCAGGGGAAAGGAGATTCTTTCCGGGATGATAATGGGTATATATGGCAATACCGCTTATTACCTGTTTGCAGGATCATCACTTCACCGGGGGGACCATATGCCGAATTATCGTCTCCAGTGGGAAGCAATCAGGCTCGCCAGGCAGGAGGGGTGCCGGTGTTATGACCTTTTCGGGATTCCCCCTACTCAGGATGTTATGCACAGCCAGCATGGTCTCTTCACTTTCAAGACAGGGTTTGGGGGAAGTATATACCACCAGCGGGGCTGCTGGGACTATCCCCTGAAACAGGATGAATACTATTACCACTGCAGCATGGAAGGGTTGATGGCCTGTTCCTGAATTGTTCGCGGGCTTTTGTTCCATTCATGTTTTTATTGCTTTTTCCTGAGAAAGAGTTCGCGGTAGCGGAAACTTCCCCCCCGCGCCTCTTCTCTTTGTGCCATCCATTCTTTTTCGTTCTCCGGAAGGGGAAGCATCTCTTCAGGATGGCGTTTTTCCATGCGTATCGCCCCGGTGGGACATGTAGTTGCACAGAGTCCGCAGCCGATACATTTTTTATTGATTATGGCCGTCTCTTCAATGTCAAGGGCATGTACCTGGCAGCGGTCGAGACAGATGCCGCAGGCGGTGCAGAGGGATTCATCGACAACGGCACGGTAATTGGAGGCAGCGGTGGCGTTCGGCTGGCCCAGCTCATTCATCCCGCGGAGGATACCGCAGCAGCAGCTGCAGCAGTTGCAGATGGCATAATGCCCTTTTTTGAAGTTGTTGGTCATATGCACCAGGCCCGCCTCTTCGGATTTTTTGAGAATGGCAAGGGCTTCTTCTTTTGTGATGGGGCGCCCCCAGAAATGGTCATCGAAAAAGTTTTCCACGGGTGCGATACCCATACAGACTTCTGTTGGTTTTGTACAGGGCTCTCCCAGGATGCCCTTTTCGGTCTTACAGATGCAGTCTCCCACGCCCCATGATTTTGCGCTGCTTATAATTGTTGAAATGCTTTCATAGGGCTCGATGGCAGACCCGGGGGGTATTTCTTCTTCGATGGGGAGTACCTTTAAAAGCGAGGGTGTATGGCGGTAAAACTCTTTCCCGAAAGCGGTATTCATGTATCGTTCACACATCTCCACCAGCTCGCTGTCGAGGCGGTAGAGCTGCATCTCGTAGATTCCGAAGACAAAGGGAAACAGTTTATACAGTGAAACGGGACCGATTGTTGCCCCGAAGATGAGTCCACGTGCCTGCATGGCGGCAAGTTTTTCTTTCAGGAAGGCGGCATCAAGGCCGGTGCGTGCCGCGACCGCGTCAGGGGTTTCCCATTCGAGGGAGAGTTGCAGTGCCAGGGCCGCCTCTTCTTCAGTGAAGATTTTTTGAAGGATTTTCAGTTCAAGGCCGTCTTCTGTTGAGGGGAAACCATTGGGAATAGTATCGAGAAGGCTGCGCAGTTCTTTATATACAGTGCTTTTCATGGAATACCTTCTGTTTAGTTATAGTTATACGCCTGATTGCAATTTTTTATCCCTGTTATTCGGTTTCGTCAAGGAGAAAAATAACAATGTTATGTTTTTGTGGCTTTTTTTTCCCGGCGGGATAATCATGGGGGTGGAATTTTTATATTAAGGCTGACCTGCTGTACCGGCTTCGGGAGAACAGGTGTATAAACTTCCCCGCAAAAAAATATTTTCTTTTTGGTTCTTTTTTAGTATATTCCCCCTGGTGTTTTTTGTCTACAAAAGGATAAAAGCCCTTATATGGCAGGAGTTAAATTATTTTCAGGGCCAAAATTTTCTTCCCTCGAAATAAAGAAGAAAATCTGGGCCTTCGAGGGAGAAGATGATGAAAACAGTTACCATTCGTCACATGAATATTGATGATCTTCCTGATGTTTTTCATCTTGGGGAATCTCTTTTTACTTTGAAGGAATATCCCACCCTCTACCGCACCTGGGATGAATACGAGGTGCTGAACTTTTACATGACAGACCCGGAACTCTGTCTTGTGGCTGATGCAGGAGAAGGGTGTGCAGGTTTTTGTATCGGTACTATTATTGATAAGAGAAATTCTCCGCGCCGTTACGGGTACCTGGTCTGGTTTGGCATTGCCGATTCGATGCAGCGTAAGGGTGTGGGGGCCCTTCTATTCGAGACATTTAAAAAGCATCTTGAAGGCGCAGGGGTGACCATGATGCTGGTGGATACCTCTGCGGATAATGAGAAGGCCCTTTCTTTTTTTAAGTCCCGGGGATTCAGTTCTCCCCGGGACCATGTGTATCTTTCCCTTGCCATGGAATAAGAGCATTATGTTTTCAGGGTATTAAAACACACCTACCGCATATATTTTTTAAGGGTGGTGAAATATTTATTCACGGTGATGTTTTTTTTGAAATACTGTTTCTTTGTACGGTAAATCACACAACGGGCAAATCCTGACATGTTTTGATAGTGCATGGCTACGCGGTAGTTATCCTTTGTCCAGATGTATCCCCCCCAGTAGCCCTTCACATGCCTGCTGTAGGGGCCGAACTGCCTTTTCATCCTGGCAAGGAGCCGGCGTGTTTTCGAGGCAACAGTACTCTTTGAGTGGTTCCCCAGCTTTACGGTCTCTTTGATAATAACAACTCTCCTGGTGACGGGATCAGCGATAAGTGTCGGGGGATTGGGGCCCGCATAGGAGTTGGAGCACATCATGACAATATATTTACTTCCAAAAACAGAAAGGTAGTCCTTTTCTCGTTTCTGGTCGGGATCGACTATTCCTGTTGCTTTTACTTTCTGTCTGAAGACCCTGCGTGCCTGGTCAATGGTCATTCCGAGATGAAACCCGGCGTGGCTGTTCCATGAATTACCTCCTGATGTGCGGCGGGATGAAGAGTCCCGCTGATTACGACGTGCATGCTTTTTGCCTTTTATGGTAAAGTAGTAATTGATGCGAAGGGTTCGCCTGCTGTTCTGGTCCCGGTGGTATACGATGGCATGGTAGCGCCCTGGGCGTATGCTGCGGGAAAGGTTAATGTTCCACATGGCGTTATGGTACCACCTGAAGGTGGCGTTTCTCCGGCGCTGGTTTTTTCGGGCAGCATTAGCGTTGCGCCAGCCGAAATCCTTTAAAAGGCGGCGGCCTTTTTTTACAACAAGTTTTGTTCGAAAGGGGGCTCCTGTCCCCTGCCTTACCTTGAGGGGGCCGATCTTATAATAGAAATAGATTTTCTGCCCCTGTTTTACGGATGTGCCGATAGAGCGTGCCCTGGAGGCATTGTTTGTGTTTGTGATAAATGATTTTAATAAACGAATGTTTTTCGCCTGCAGTGGGGTAACAAGAGTAAAGGCGAAAATGAAAATGAGTGTTTTTTTCATTGATGACCTCGCAGTTTTAAATTTACTTCTGTTGCCATTTATAGAGATAGTTTACCATGTAGTATGAACCCGGGCCGGACCAGGCGGCATTAATGGTCATGTAATTGTAATATGAAACAGCGGTATTGTTGTTTACGTAGACTTTTCCTCCCGGTTTTGCCTTGATTGTTCCTTTAGGGTAACGTTTCCACCGGTATGGCTGCTTGAGAGTTGTTTGGCCGAGAACGTCTCTCCCGCCGTGATAAGAGGGCCGGGCAGAGTATTCAACACTGCATTTAAAAACCCCCGGTATTGTTTGATTCGGTTTTCCTTTTATTCCTGCTAATTTTCCGCGTGCATCCATTTTTATAACAGAGCCGGGTCGGTATTGTTTACGGGGCCTGTTCCAGGTCCACTTTTCGTGCCTGTATTTATGGCGTGGAGAACCCCTGTACCATTCACACTTTGTAACGATGCTGGAGCCTGATCGATTTACACGGCACCATCTTTTAACACGTTTTTTAACTGAAGTTTTCACGAAAACCCAGCGCCCCTTTGCGGCGGATTTTTTGTGAAGCGAAAGAAGAATGTTCCTGACTGCAAGCCGCCTGTGCGATGGCCCTTTATAGTTTTGACGGGATGTGGAGGCAATGGCAGTGCGGCCCCGGTGGAGATCGAGGTTGCTGCGAGCACCTCCCGCGAGAAGTGCCTTGACCGTGTTGATGTGGCCGTAGCGGGCCGCAACGGAGAGAGGTGATGTTGCGGCGAGGCTTCTTCCCTTGATAACATTGGGGTTTGCCCCTGCACTGAGTAAAAGGCGTACAACACCGGTATGGCCGAACCGGGAAGCGAGCCAGATGAGACTCTGGCCATAACGGTCTTTGAAATTGGCATTGGCCCCTTTGTCCAGGTAGTAACGTGCTTTCCTGGTATTGCCGGATTTGGCTGCCCTGTACAGGCCCATGTTTATATTCGTTTTACTGTTTTTTGAGGTGTCTTCTTTGATAATGTCACTTATGGTGTTAATAATTTCTCCGGATGTGCTGGATCGATGTTTCCCCCGCGAAGCTGATTCTCCTATTATTCTAAAAGTGTACCGTATGGCAATATTTTCTTCGGCATTCTGATCATAATGGTAGATAAGGGCATTGTATCTGCCCGGGGCGAGTTTCCGTGAGAGTTTGATGTTCCAGCGGGCATTATGGTACCAGCCATAGGTCCTGTTCTGGCGTCTCTGGTGTGGCTTTACTGCATTAGCGCGTTGCCATCCGAAATCTTTAAGAACACGGTTTCCCTTTCTGATTATAAGTTTTGTCCTGTAAGGGGCTCCTTTTCCTTTACGAACACGGAGGGGACCAATTTTATAATAGAAAAATATTTTTCTTCCCTGTTTTACGGATGTGCCGATAGGGTGTGCCCTGGAGGCATTGTTTGTGTTAGTAATGAATGACTTCAGTAAACGGATGTTTTTCGCCTGCAGTGGAGTAATAAGAGTAAAGGCGAAAATAAAGATGAGCATTTTTTTCATTTATTCCTCCGGGTGTCGTTTAACAGATGTTTTTAGACGTTAAACAAAAAAATTTTCTGCAGGCAAGGAGTTTTTCTAAAAAAAAAGATATGGGTTGTTTTACAGGAAGTGTAGGGACGGGAATGGTGGTATAATCATTTTAACCTGCAATAATGACGTGTAGAGTTTTTGTCATTATTGCAGGGTCAAGTTTATTGAAGCTCGGCTGCAGGCTGTGCAGAGATACAGGACATTCTCTCTTTTTTCCCCATAACTTCGCTGCAGAGAAGGTGTCTTTTAAACAGCATACCAAAAATACTTACAGATGTAATCATCGCGGCTATGTTGACAGCCATTGAAACAGGGCTCTGCACCGTTACCCCGTAAAAGAAGGAACCAAGAACAGCAAAGGCGACAAAGGGACAGACAAAACCCCACTGTGAAATATAAAATTCTTTTTTGAAAAAGTCTTTTTTCAGGTAATCCTTTAAGAGGGCGATACCGAAGATCAGGTACCAGACTTCGAAGGCATAGCCAGTAACGATAGAAATCTGGTTAAAGGTATGCATATGCGCCCCGAACTGGTGTTCCATGTAGTGGCCGAGGCGGAAAATGGAAATGGCATAGAGGGTCAGGTTCGGCACCACGATGAGAAAACTGGGGAGAAACTGTTTTTCTGGCAGCCCTTCGGCGGCAAAGTGACTTTTGAAAATGGTGATGAGTTTAACTGTCAAAAGGAAAAATCCCATGGTACCTGAGACCAGTGACATGAAGGCCGCGGTATGGGCAATGCTGGCGTTTTTTGCCATGGCGGCAATGCCTGTACCGGTCACGGTGAGCATGCCGAGGGTAAAGGGATGAAGGAGCCATCCGAAGCTGATTTTACTGACATCAAAATTATTCGTAAAAGAAATTTTAAGAAGCCTGATTTCCATGCTAAGGATTAAGAACCAGAGGATGCCCCATCCCGCCAGTGCAGGGGCCATCATGCTTTGCAGGTTTGATGAAAGCACCGGGAAGAAGAAGCGAATGGGACCGATGAAAACATTCATGGTCATGGTCAGGGAAAGAAAGGGGGTCAGTATACCTGCGTTTTTAAGGGGATCATTGATAAAGCCGGTGTATTCCGGTTGCCTGATCCATGCAAAGAGACGGCGCAGGAAAACAGCTGTTAAAACAAAATGGATTATGACAAAAAGTACCATAATCCCTTCAAGTGAATAATAGAATATTTCTTTTGAAAGGGGAAGTGAGCCGTGCCCGAGAAAGGAACGGGTAACCAGGCCCTTGAAACCAGTCAGTGAGGACTTCAGAAAAGCAAAGGGCAAGACTGCAATACCCCCGGCCCCAAGTGAGGCCAGAAAGATCAGGGGAGAAAAGTTTTCATTTTTCATAGTACTACCTCGTATAGCATACCGTTTCAGACGGCAAAAATGTGGATTGATGTAATTATAACGGTAATAATTTTTTGAAATTAAATCATTTTATTGAATTCTAAAATACTAAATTTAATTGTTACTGTCAAATATTTTTGCCGGCAAATAGAATTTTTTTGATTTTTTTTTCAGGAAGTTTTTTCACTTTTAACTTCCCCCTGCATGTGCAAGGGCCTCTACTCTCTTCTGACCATGATTCTACGGGCAGGTTATAGTTAAAAAGTACTGGATTTTTGTAAGAATATGATGCTGTTTTATGTACCTCTACCTGAATGTTCCGGGCAGGGGGAGGGGATCTGTTCATGATTTTTAACTGAGAGGTACCTGTTGTGAAAGCTCCTGTAAAGTATACCGGTATTGTTTTTCTTGTTTTTGTTGCTGCCCTGGCTGCCGCCTATGCGTGGATCAATTATGATGCCACGAAACTTCCTGCTAATAATCCTGAAAAATTTGCCAGGGAAAAACGGGTATCACAGAAAGGCAGAAGGGTTGTCGTCTGCGCAGGAGACAGCATCACCCATGGCAGGGTAAGTATAAATTATGTTGACATACTTGAAAAACGTTTTTCATCGCGGGAGTATATATTTATTAACGCTGGCATAAATTCAGAACGTGCATGGAATCTGAAAAACCGGCTGGATGCCATTGCTGCATGTCATCCCGACATTATTTCCTTTTTTTTCAGGCAATCATGATTCCTGGATAACCATAAGTGTTGCACTGCTGCGTGATATTTCCTTTCCTTTGTCATCGCGAAGTGTGGTGTCAACGATGATGAGGCGGCGTCCCCTTTTGTAGACTGTTGCTTCAGCGATGAGGGACCCTTTTGAAGCCATGGAGAGAAAATTATTTTTCAGTTCAATGGTGGTGATGTTTTCTCCCGGGGCGAGTGTGGTCATTACCGCGTGCGCCGCTGCCTCGCTTGAAAAGGCGATAGCGAGGCCCCCCTGCATGATGCCGGCCCCCTGGAGAAACTCCGGGCGAATTGCCATGCTGAACCGGGCGTATCCCTCTTTTAATTCTTCGAGATGCATCCCGAGGAAATAGAGAAAGGGATTATCCACTTTCTCTCCGCTTGAGAGTTTTTCTAAATAGGCCTTGTAGTCATACATCTTTTATCTCCTTTATTGCCGCATGGCAGCAGGCTTTGCGGGTACTTTACCCTGAATATTTACAATAGATAATTAACTGGATAATACCCGCAATGAGAGAGACAAAGGCAAGGCCCGCGAGGAGAATCAGCATCAGCATATGGAAGGCAGAGAGATTGCTGTCCGGGAATGTTTCATCGTGGTGTTTGGTCAGTGCAGAAAAAGTGAAATCCCTGATACGTTTTTTATCTCTCCCGCGGGAGAGAACTCGGGACATTTTCCAGTAGATTCGCAGCCGTATTATTATCAGTAGAAGAATAAAAAGGACCAGTACCCCCAGGGAGGAGATCCAGTATGCCTTTGCGTTTTCTTTCAGTATCTCAACAATTTCCGCAGCGCTCTGGATATCACCGGCGATACCTATTATTTCAAGTAAGAATTTCATAGTGTTAACGTGATGTAAAATGATTCATCTGAAAAAGTCAGATGGTTATTTCAGAATGAAGAGGGTGACAATTACGGGATGTTCTGTCAATTCTTTCACCGGGGAGACTGAGAAAATGTTGTATCATTCAACACTTGATTTCAATTTTTGGGTGGTAACCGCTTTATTCAATGGGAGCACAAAACCGGTTGTATGAATTTTTACAAAGTCTTTATGGGAGAAGTCTGGTTATCTGTAACTGTTTCTCTTTATTGAAATCAATAAAAGGGTGCACATGCATTGACAAAAAAATCAATGAATATAGGATTTGCCTGTTTTAATAAAATTTGAAAAAAGGCCGCCTCAAAACAAGGTTCCCACCTTTCTGGAAGGTGGATATTTACTTTAAATTTTATTGCGAGAGTTTTACATACAATGCAAATAGAAAAGATCGAAAACTACATCAGGGAAATCCTGTCTGTTCCACCGTATGTTCCTGTTAATGTCACCGAAAACGGCAGTGTGCATCGTTCAAACTGCGAGAGTGAACTCTTAGAAACAGAAAGTTCCCTGTCAACCCGTATCACTGTCTCAGAAGGGAAGACCGCATCTGTCTTTACCCTGGAAAAACCTCTGAGTGAAATCAACAGGGAAGATATTCTTTCCCTTAAAGAGGCCCTGGATGATGAAGTCTCTGGAAGCAGTTTTCTGAAAAGGGGGCTTGTAAGGCTTTTTGGCTGGTGGGTCATCTTTGCCGGCTCCCTCACACTTTTTAGTGTATGCCCTGTTTGTGGAAACATGGGGTGCCCTGTCGGCCTTGGTATTACAGGTATTGTCGCAGGCATGCTTGCCTTTTTTAAACAGTATGGGCGTTATCTTCTGTCCAGGATTTCCGGGATTTTTTTTAGAACGAAAGAGTAAAAACGTTTTTTCACGCTATACAAAGTCCTCACGGCTGTTTTTTCAGATATTCAGGTAAAACAGTGATTAAGTATTTGACAGAGTTTTTGCTGTCTGTAAAATGTACCGAACGGTCAGTATTCAAAGGGAAGGGTCAATGGAAAAACGGAAGGGCGCAATAACACGTGAGCATGTTCTTGAATCGGCCATGAACCTCATCAATACAAAGGGGTACGGGGCAACCAGTATCAATGATATTATCGAGATTTCAGGCGTAAAGAAGGGGAACCTCTATTTTCATTTTTCTAATAAAGAGGAACTTGTTTATGCAATGATCGAAAAGGCCCGCGATGATTATAATAATTTTTTGCGGTCCCGGGTCAAGGGTGAGACCTCCCTGCAAAAGCTCTACAGTATTTTTGATTCTATCTTCAGGTTTCATCGGGCCCGTAAATTTGAGGGGGGGTGCATTTTTGGAAATATAGCCCTCGAGATGGGTGATGAAAATCCCCGGTTCGCCCGCCTTATTAAAGATATTTTTGATGAATGGGCTGAAATGTTCCTTCCCCTGATTCGGGCGGGCCAAAAGGAGGGAAGTATCAGGGGTGACATCGGTGCGGATTTTCTGGCGCGTCATATTGTTGCGGCCCTCGAAGGGGGGGTTATGCTGACACGCCTCAGTAAAAGACCCGCTGATTTCAGGAACTGTATCGATTCTCTCAGGCTGCTCATGGAGGCCGGCAATGATAGATCGTGACCAGGTGAGGGTGGTGGCCGCGGAGGGCGGCTTTGGGGATGTCGGTTTTACCACTGC
Source organism: uncultured Leptospirales bacterium (assembly GCA_964534225.1). GTDB lineage: Bacteria > Spirochaetota > UBA4802 > UBA4802 > UBA5550 > CAZHNW01. The sequence continues at coordinate 78,713 of CAZHNW010000002.1, forward strand.
CGATCCCTTTGATGACCAGCGGGAACGCCTCGAGGCAATGTGCGATGAATACGCATGGGCAGAAAATTCAGGCCTGGACCTCAGGTCTGGAACCGACCCTTCTTCTATCCTGCCGGGGGCTAAAAGTATTATTGTTTTGATGGAAGTCTATTTCGCCAGGTCTTTTCCCCGAAGGCTGGAAAAACATTTTGGGCGCTGTTATCTCGATGATGACCGCGTGACCAGGGACGGCCTGGCGGTAAGGATAAAAAAATTCAGAAGTTTTCTGCGCGATAATGGCATCGATTCAAAGGTCCCCTTTAACCTGCCTCACCGGGTTGCCGCTGCACGGGCGGGACTCGGTGATTTCGGAAAGAACTGTCTCTTTTATTCTAATTCAGTGGCGGGGAAGTCGAGCTGGGTACTGCCCGTTACCATCGTGACTGACCATGAATTTCTCCCTGATGAACCCACCGGCGGCATCGGGTGCCCGGACTGGTGCCGCAATGCCTGTGTCGCCGCCTGCCCCACCAGGGCCCTCAAGGGGAATGGCACCATTGATCCCCGCAGGTGTATTTCGTACATGACCTATTACGGGGAAGTTATTACTCCCAGGGAACTGCGTGAGCCCATGGGGCTCTATGTCTATGGTTGCGACCGCTGCCAGGATGTCTGCCCGCGCAACGCCCCCTGGCTTGCTGAAAATCTTCCGTTAAATGAAAAAGTCGTGGCAAAGGAAGAGGACCTTGATCTTGAAAAACTCCTCCTCATGGATAAGGATTACTTTCTTGCAAAGGTCTGGCCGCAGATGTTTTACATGGGCCCTGACCATATCTGGAAATGGAAAATGAATGTTGCCCGTGTCATGGGAAACAGCGGCAATGGGAAGTATCTTCCTGCCTTGAAAAAAGCCTTTCCAGAATGTGAAGACCCCCGTGCACGGGGAATGATTGCCTGGGCCCTGGGACGCATCGGGGGCGGTGACGCGAAGAGTTTTCTTGAAGAGATGAAAAAAGTGACGCCGCAGAATGAAGTCATTGTCCATGAAGAGATAGAAGAGGCGTTGAAGATGTTGTAAACTTCCTGCATGATTTTTATAATTACAGGACCTGAAAGAATATACGGTTACCCGCCTGGAAATATTTTTTAGGATAAAAAAATTACCCTCTTTCCGTAGATTGCTCCTGCCACTTTAATTTGAACCCGCACCGATTGTCCCGTATTATTTAAGAAGATATTGTTTTGAACCCGTATGTAGATTCCAGGAGGATTGTTTATGAGAAATTTTCGTACTATATGCCTGTATGTTTTTTTTGTCATGCTTCTATGCTCAGCCTGTGGTGACAGTGGCAGCGGTGGAGGAGGCCTTGGTTCTGGCATGTTTGTTGCTGTCGGTGAAGGGGCTGTTGTGACATCACGGGACGGGGGCGTGACATGGGAGCGCAGCGCACCCTGCCAGGCCGATGAGCTCTACGAGATTGTCTACGGCAACGGTATTTACCTGGCCACGGGGGCTGACTACGATGCGACGGGCTTCAGGGCATGGTATTCATCTGACGGGACCAACTGGCTTGAGACTTATCCATCCATTTCACAGCTGGGAACGAGCATGTACGGAAACGGCATGTTTATCGTGGTTCACAGCGGTTCGGGAGCGATGCAGACATCAACGGACTGTGTGACCTGGACCTCTCCGGTTACAAAATTTGCGGGCATGGAACCGGTTGACGGTATCTGTGTGAACGGCACCTTTTACCTGGTCTGTGCTGATGAAACAACCGGTGACCTCACCGTATTCACCTCCACCGATGCTGACACATGGACGCAGCATGATGTTCCGGCCATCCAGGTTGTTCTCGGGGGGATGTGTTACGGCAACGGCTATTTTATCCTGGTGGTATCAGATGGCAATATTTACCGCTCAACCAATGGCACGGACTGGAGCGGGAACCTGGGCCCTGGTGCCAATATTTATTTTAATAATGTCACCTGCGGGGACGGCACCTTTGTTGCCTCCGGTCCTGATGCAAAAATTTACATCTCCACTGACAATGGAGCGACATGGGACCAGACGACCCCTAATAATCTCCCCGGTATACAGGGTGGCGCCTATGGCGCGGGAAAGTTCGTCCTCGTCGGGGGAGGGCTTGATGTCTGGACATCATCAACAGGTGAACTGGGGACATGGTCAAAGGTCTTTGATCCTGCAACATCTGATTATCTCTATGAGGTGGTCTATGTGGAGTAGGGATTAACTTTTCTTTTCCCGCTCGAGCATCCAGCAGGCGAGGTCGTAATCGAGGGGTGTAGTCACCTTGATGTTGCGGGGGTCCCCGGGAACCTCCTGTACGTTTCCTCCCGCGGCAAGGACCATTGAGACATCATCGGTAAAGGCCGCCTCCGGGTTACGGCGGGCATGTTCATGGGCGCTTTTGATGAGATCATACCTGAAGGCCTGGGGGGTCTGGGTGTAGTAGAGATGCTCTCTTTCCGGGATGGCGGTCACTTTTCTGTCATGGATCTCGGTGATGGTGTCAGTGGCGGGAAGGTAAAGGCCGGCACCACCACCTGTTTCTGCCGCCTCGATGCAGGTTGATATCTTTTCAGGTGAGACAAAGGGGCGCGCCGCGTCATGGATGAGAATTATATCATCGGGTGAGAAGTCACGGGCGGTAAGCCCCCTGAAGGCGGATTGCTGCCGCGTGGCGCCCCCTTCAACGAGGCGGCAATCTTTTCGGGCAGGATACCGCTCAAGGATTTCCTTCATGGTTTCCATGTGAAAGGAAGGCACCACAAGAATGAGGGCGGTGACTTCCTTCACCGCCTCGAAGCGGGCCATGGTTTCCCTGATGAGGGGACGTTCCCCCAGGGGAAGAAATTGTTTCGGCGCGGGGCCTCCCACGCGTGTTCCGGACCCGCCGGCGAGTATCAGTGCGTATACGTTTCTGGTCATGCTTTTACTTCCTTACATTATTCTCTTTTCATACTATGACGGTGGCGTCAAGTTTTTCACGCCCGGAAGATAAAAAGGGGGCAATAATGAAAATTAATTACTTGCCATATGAGACCCCTTCGATAGAATATTCAAAATTTTACCAGATACTAAAATACTTTTGCTTCTGACCGGCTGAGACAGAAATTAATGATCCAGAGTGATTACTACATAGAGGCCCGTGACATCGCCCAGAAGTTCAGGCGCCGCACCCTTTTCAGGAATGTCACCCTTGCCCTGAAACAGGGAGAGGCCCTTGCCATTACCGGGCGTAACGGGGCGGGGAAGTCAACCCTGCTGCAGATACTGGCGGGGATCAGCCTTCCCACCAGGGGGCATGTGTCGCGGGGTGCGGGAGAGGAACTCCTCGAGTGGGATTCTTTTCGCCGCCTTCTCGGTTTTGTCAGTCCCCGGGTCAATCTCTACCGGGAATGTACCGGCATGGAAAACCTCGCCTTTGTCCTCGGTGACGCCGCGGCAGGGACTGAAACAAAGGAGCTCCTTGAGCTTTTTCGGCTTTCCGGGCACGAGAACAAGGCCCTTAAGACCTATTCCTCCGGCATGGCGCAGCGCCTCAAGCTGATTGCTGTGTTTGCAAAAAATCCCTCTTTTCTTTTTCTCGATGAACCGGGAACCAATCTCGACGCTGAGGGAAAGAAAACCCTGTATCATTATATCAATAAAGTGAAAAATAACCGGGTTCTTATCATCGCCACCAACGAGGCTGATGAAGCGGCACTCTGCGGGGAGGTGCTGAGCCTTGATGCGTGAGATGATGAGAAACCTGCGCAAGGACCTGCGTATCGAGCTGCGGAGCCGCGGCGCCTTTACTGTCACCTTTGCCTTTGCCGGTATCACCACCCTTTCGGTGAGCATGGCCGCGGGGGGGCGCCCCTTTTCTTCCATGGTGTATGCCCTTCTCCTCTGGGTGATTCTTTTTTTCAGCGCCATGAACGGCCTGCTTCATATCTTTACCCGCGAAGAAGAAGAGGGAACAGCCCTTTTCCTTTCCCTCAACGCATCAGCAGAGGCGGTGTTCGGGGGGAAGTTGCTCTTCAACCTTCTTCTTTTCCTGGCCCTGGAGGCACTGGTTCTGCCCCTCTACCTTTTCTTTCTGCAGGTGCCGGTGGCCAATCTCCTGCTGCTGGTTCTGACCGTTATTGCCGGGGGATGTGCCATTGCCGGTTCGGTTACCCTTTTAGGCGCCATGGCGGCAAAGGCGGGGGGGAAGGGTGCCCTCTTTACGGTGATTTCTTTTCCCATCGTTTTGCCGGTGCTCTGGGTCTCTATTGCCACCACGGTGGCGGCCCTGGAAAAGCCCTGGCCGGGGCCTGTATCGAACGTGGTTTTTTTACTTGCATTTTCAGGAGGCGTCATGGCCTTATCGTTTCTACTATTCCATTTTATCTGGCATGACTCATGATTATCTGCAGACTCGTCTATATCGTAATGCCCGTGGCCATATATCTCGCCATCATGTGGGCCCCTCCCGCGGCGATTCTCGGTGAAACAAGCCGTATCGTTTATTTTCACGTTCCCGTTGCCTGGGGGGCTGTCCTTGCCTTTTCTGTTTCCGCCGTCTATTCCATTCTCTATCTCCGTGATGGCAACAGGCGGTGGGACCTTCTCGAGGAAAAGGCGGCCAATGCCGCAGGCATCGGCCTTCTCTTTACCATACTGGCCACGGTTACAGGTTCTCTCTGGGCAAAGATGAGCTGGGGAAGCTACTGGAACTGGGACCCCAGGGAGACATCCATTGCCTTTCTTTTATTGATCTATATCGCCTTTTTCAGTCTCCGGTCCCTTCTTCATGAACATCCCCGGAAGGGAAACATTACCGCCGTCTATCTCATTGTAGCCATGGTGACGGTTCCCTTTTTTGTTTTTATCGTGCCGCGTATCAGGGACTCCCTTCACCCCCAGACTGTTATCAACACCCGGCAGGGGATGCAGATGGAAATGGCCATGCGTATTGCACTGCTGGTCTCTGTGGCGGCCTTTAGCCTTCTCTTTTTCTATATCCTGGGCCTGCGCAACAGGATCAGCCTTCTTGAAAAAAGATATGACTACCATTGTGATGAAATCGAGATGAAGGAGAATACCTGATGTTTAAAATACTGCTGACCATCATGATCGTCTGGGTGGGGATCGCCCTGTATCTCTTTACCCTTGACCGGAAACTGCGCCGCCTTGAGAGGGAAATGGATGAACTCTAAGAGAATCTTACTTTTTGTTGCCGCCCTGTTGCTTCTTATCGGGGCTATCTTTGCCCTCAGTGACGATATGCTGAGTCCCTATGTCTCCTTTGCGGAGGCGAAGAGTTCTGCGGGGAAGTACGTGCAGATCATCGGCCATATTGCTGATAAGGAGAAGGTACGTCAGGATGAAAAGGGCTACTCCTTTGTTTTAAAAGAGAAAACGGGAGATACCCTCAGGGTGGACCACCGGGACATCAAGCCCCTGAATTTTGAGCATGCTGAACAGGTGGTGGTACTGGGGCGCTACCAGGGAAGAGATAATCTTTTTCACGCGGAGAAGGTCCTGGTGAAGTGTCCTTCGAAATATGAGAAAACAAACAACACATCGAAAAAATAAATCATAATCTTAACAGCCCCCTGTGGGGGGGTGGGGGGCCGGTTTCAGGGGCATTCTCCATAATCCAGAAAGATGAAATGTTACGATTTCCCGGTCTCCCCGGAAAGGGAGAGGGGAGACCTCTGCAATAAAAAATCAGTAAGGGAGAAACAACTATGAGTATGGGAACAATCCTTCTCATCGCGGTACTGGCTCTGCTGGTACTGGTGATGGTTTTTTTAACCCGCTCCGCTTCGGGCAATCAGTTCAGCCTCGTGACGGGACGGCAGATATATTACCTGACGACACTTCTTCTCTTCTTTTCACTGGTGCTTCTTCTCTTTGCCTTTCTGAACCACCAGTTCGAGTTTTTCTATGTCTATGAGAATTCTTCCCGGGACCTGCCCCTTCTCTACCGTGTTGCCGCGGTCTGGGCCGGCAAGGAGGGAAGTTTTCTTCTCTGGGTTTTTCTTTTGAATATCTGTGGTGTCATTGTATCGCGCAGCAGGGCCGACTATGAAAATATATTAATGATGGTTATTACCATCACACAGATTTTTATTCTCATACTGCTTGTGGTGGAATCCCCCTTCAGGTATATATGGGATGTCATGCCGGATACATTCAATAAGGTTGCCGCCATTCCTCCTGGTTTCGACGGCATGGGTATGAATCCCCTCCTCATCGATCCCTGGATGGTGGCCCATCCCCCGGTTCTCTTTCTCGGCTATGCCTCCGCCACGGTGCCTTTCGGCTATGCCATTGCGGCGCTGCTGAAAAGGGATTACTCGTCATGGCTTTCCGGTTCATACCGGTGGCTCCTTTTCAGCATGACTACCCTGGGTATTGGTATCTTTCTCGGGGGATACTGGGCTTACAAGGTTCTGGGATGGGGCGGTTACTGGGGCTGGGACCCGGTTGAGAACTCTTCTCTCATTCCCTGGCTCGTGGCGGTGGCCTTGATGCACGGCATGCTGGTACAGAGACGTACCGGCTCCCTTGTGAAAAGTAATCTTTTCATGTCACTTCTCTACTTCGTTCTTGTTCTCTACAGTACCTTTTTGACACGCAGCGGGGTCCTTTCGAATTTTTCCGTTCACTCCTTTGGGGGAGAGGGGGTTTCCCGTTTTATCATTTATTTTATTCTTTTCTTTGTTGTTATCAGCGGTTTTCTTTTCATTTCCCGCTTTAAAAAAATCGAGTCTCCCGGCCTGGGCAGTGATGCCATGACATGGCAGGTTCTGACTGCCTACGGGATCATCACCCTTTTTATTTACGGGATGATGGTTCTCCTGGGCACATCACTTCCCATTCTGACGGGCCTTGTCTCAAAGAACCCGACACCGGTAACAGAAAATTTCTATAACAACATTTCCATTCCCCTGGGGCTTCTTATCATGGTGCTCATGGTTGCCGCCACCATGGCGGTTTCAAAGGGGAAGTTAAAAAAGACTGTTCTCTATGCCCTGGGTGCGGCTGCGGTTGTCCTGGGAATTCTTTTGAACCTGGTCATACAGGAGAAGGCAGTACCGATACTTTTCATGTCTGCGGGGCTCTTTGTTCTTTTTCTCTATATCTATGACTTTCTGGTATTAAAGGCCGCTGTCATTCTGCCGTCACGCCTTGCCCATATCGGTGTGGCCGTCATGGTCCTCGGTATCATGGCATCAGGGTACCACAGTTCAACTTTTAAAAAGAATATCGAAAAGGGGAAGGAAGAGGTGGTGGGCCCGGTCTCTCTCACCTTTACCGGCATTACCCGTGAGGAAAAATCACGGGCCACCTTTCTTCTCGGCAGGCCCGGAGAGGCAGGCCCGAAGGAGAAGATATCCATGGCCTACTATATCTCCCGGCGTGTCAACAATACCCTCTACCGGGAGCCGCATATCAAGATGGGGTTTCTCGGTGATGTCTATATTATCCCGGAACAGCTGAGGAGGGGGATTGAATCCGTTGCCCTGACCCGCCTTGCCGCGGGCAGGGAAGCGACCCTGGGTGGCCTGAAGGTTACTTTTAAAGGATTCAGGTCAGAGGGAATGATGTCGGGCAAACCGACAATCTATGCTGACCTGATAATAGAGGGACGCAGGGTCTCTCCGGGGATCAGGTTCGAAGGGAAGCACCGTCATCCCATCGAGGCAAAGGTCCCGGGAACAAAACGGCGGATCCAGTTGCGGAGATTCGATGTGCGCAATAAAATTATAGAAATCTATGTCGAACCGGGGGAAAAAACCCCCGTGCCCCCTGACTCGATGCTGGTGAATGTGTCGGTAAAGCGTATGATCTACCTTGTCTGGCTCGGTACTATTCTTATCTCGGTGGGTGGATACATTGCCATGAAACGTGTAAAGAGGACGTGATGAGCGATATCAATGAAGCCGCTTAACACCCTCAAACCATTTTCACTGCCATCTCAACGGCCGCCTTCAGGGCCTCATCGAGGCCGGCGGGATTCTTCCCCCCCGCCTGGGCCATGTCTTTACGGCCCCCGCCGCCGCCGCCGACAAGCTTTACCGTTTCCTTGATAAGGGCGCCGCAGTCAATACCCTTATCCACCGCTCCCTTTGTGGCAGCATAAAGAAGCATTGCCTTGCCCTTTACCTCGGAGCCGAAACAGACCAGGGATACCTGTTCCCTTTCACGGATCTTGTCAGAGAGTTCCCTCATGGCGCCGGGATCAACATCTGTAAACCGGTGGGAAATAATCTTCACGCCCCCGGCCTCAACGGCATTCTTGATAATATCATCAACCCCTGAACTGAGTGACGCCTTGCGGACCTTTTCCAGTTCCTTTTCCAGTGTTTTCGCCCGGGAGAGGAGTTCATCCACCCGGCGGGGCAGATCAGGCTCAGAGACGTTCAGGGACTCTGTTACCTGTGAGAGAACCTTTCCCTGTTCATGACAGAGATCAAGGACACCCTTGAGAGTGGTTGCCTCGATACGACGAAGACCGGCACCGGGAGAGGATTCCCGCAGTATCTTAAAGACCCCGATCTTCCCGGTATTGGTCACATGGGTACCGCCGCAGAGTTCCTTGCTGAAACCCTCGACGGTAACGACCCGCACGGTATCATCATATTTCTCATCAAAGACCGCCATGGCACCGGTTTTGGTCGCCTCCTCGAGGCTCATCACCTCGGTGGAGACTTCAAGGTTTTCCCAGATACGGTCATTGATGATATTTTCAACTTCCTCGATCTCTTTTTCAGTCATGGCACTGAAATGGGAAAAATCGAATCGAAGGCGTTCAGGGTCAACAACAGATCCCGCCTGCTTGACATGTTCTCCCAGCACTTCCCGCAGGGACGCCTGGAGAAGGTGGGTCCCGGTATGGTTCGCCCTGATCAGGTTGCGGTTGATTGAATCTATGGCAGCGGTTACGGCCTCGCCCTTCTTTAAACTTCCCCCTGCCATCTCACCAATATGGATAATGGTCTTGTTATACTTCTTGGTATCAGAAACGAGAAAACGGCCGCCACCGGCGGTGACGATATCACCCACGTCACCCACCTGGCCACCGGCCTCGCCGTAAAAGGGGGTTTTATCGAGAACCACAAACCCCTTTGTGCCCTCGTCAAATGTGTCCCGGGGGCCCTCCTCGGTGTAGAGGGCAACAACATTTCCCTCGCCGTTATCATGGTCGTAGCCGAGAAAAACCGAGTCGCCCACCTCTTTTGCAGCTGCCTCGAACTGCTGTTCAAGACCTGCATCAAGGCCCTTCCAGCTCTGCTTACCCCGCTGGCGCTGGTTCTCCATCTCCGCCTCGAAGCCCTTCATGTCGATGCCGAGATCACGCTCCTCCGCCATCTCGCTGGTCATCTCAACGGGAAAACCGAAGGTATCATAAAGAAGAAAGGCATCTTTGCCGCTGATCTCTCCCTTTGCTGTTTTCATAATCTCCTCGAGGCGGTCCATGCCGTTCTCGATGGTTTCAAGAAAACGCTTCTCCTCTGACTCGATAACGGACTTCACGTTCTTTACCGGCTCGATTATCTCGGGATAAAAATTCCCCATGGCCTCGACTATCGGGTCAACAATGGTATAGAGAAAGGGGTCCTTTATGCCCAGCTGGCGGCTGAAGCGGAGTCCCCGGCGCAGGATGCGGCGCAGGACATATCCCCGCCCGTCATTGGAAGGGTAGATGCCATCAGACATGGCAAAGGTCAGGGTACGGGCATGTTCGACAATGACCCGTATGGGAATGATGTTCTTTCCCTCGTAGGGAACTCCGGAGGTTCTGCTGACGAAATCAATCAGGTTAACGAACTCGTCGGTTTCATAAACAGAATCAACATTCTGAATCAGGGTTGCCAGGCGTTCCAGGCCCATGCCGGTGTCGATACCGGTCTGCGGCAGGGGATGAAGAACCCCATTGATGTCCTGGTTGAACTGGTTGAAGACCAGGTTCCAGTATTCGAGAAAACGCTCACAGTCACATCCCGGCTTGCAGTCGGGACTGCCGCAGCCGAACTCTTCACCCCGGTCAAGGTGCAGCTCCGAACAGGGGCCGCAGGCACCGGAATCCCCCGCGGGACCCCAGAAGTTGTCCGCTTTGCCGAGACGCACGATTCTCTCGGCGGGGATGCCCATCTTTTTATTCCAGATTTCAAAGGCCTCGTCATCATCCTTGTAGATGGAGATCCATATCTTCTCCTTCGGGAAACCGATCACCCCCGTGGAATAGTCCCAGGCATATTCTATCGCTTCTTTCTTGAAATAATCGCCGAAGGAAAAGTTGCCCAGCATTTCAAAAAAAGTGAGGTGGCGCTTGGTACGGCCCACGTTCTCGAGGTCGCTGGTGCGCAGGCACTTCTGTACCGACGCGGCACGTGTATATTCAAGGTCAACAGTACCGGCGAACATGGGCTTGAACTGGACCATGCCCGCGGTGGTAAAGAGAAGTGTGGGGTCGTCCTTTGGTACCAGGGAACTGGAGGGAACGATCTTGTGTCCTCTCTCCTTAAAAAAATCTACAAAACTGTTACGAAGATCCATAACCTTCATCATGATAAACCTCTTTATTTCATGTCAAGTATCGCCTGTGGCAAAAGGGACCTGTCATGTCCCGAACATCTTCAGTCTAACAGGGAACAATACGGCTTTCCCGCAATCCCCCATAAAGGAGAACCGGAAGGCATTTTGCAGGGAGGGCCTGATTTTGCAAGAAATTTTGCTTACAACCGCGCCGAGCCGCTACTCGTCATTTTTTTCCCTGAAAAGTTTCAGCACTGCGGCAATTTCATCACCCTCGAATCCCCGCTGGTAGAGAAAGGCCTGCAGGCGCTGCAGGGGCCTTTCCCGGTGAGCAATGCTGCGCCATTTTTTTTCCGCAAGGGCCATGAGGCGTTCATGAATATCATCCGGCTGCTCTGCAGACTCAAAGGCGGCGGCAATATCCCCTGAAGAGACCCCCTTCTGACGGAGTTCTCCAACGATGCGCTTTTTCCCCACGGTCTTGCGTCGCATTACCGCCTCGATGTAATTAACGGCAAAGGCGGCATCATTTATGTATCCCCGCTGCAGGAGCCATTCAACCGTTTCCTCGATGGAGACCTCGTCAAAGGCCTTTTTTTTCAGGTAGAGGCGCATCTCCCCCTCGGTGCGGTTGCGGTAGGAGAGATAATGCAGTGACTTCTGGCGACAGCGCCAGGTACGCGAGGCGCTTTGAAGTTCCTCGAGATCGTTCTCTGATAATTCCTTCCCCGTTGAAAGGGAAAAGATCACCACCGCGTCAAGGGGAAGAACCAGGGCCTCTCCCGAATCAAGGGTAAGGGTCACCGACGTCTCCCGGTAACGGACGCTCTCGATGACTGCTGCCGGGGACTGTTCCGGTGCGGCGGGGGGTAAACTTCCTTCATCATTCATAAGGGGCCATTGTAGGGGGAAGTTTATCTCCCCGCAAGCAGGAAATCTTACCCTGGTCACCTGAAATACCGGCTTCTATCACCGGCAAAAAAATAATAGTTTGCAAAGGGAAAACAGAATATAAAATGACACTCATCATTTTCATTCAGGAAGAAACCATGACCCGAGCCAGGAAAAACATTCTGTCCCTGATTCTTCTCCTCACCGTGATCTGTCCCCTGGCACTTTTCGCCGAAGAGGACACTGAATCAACCCCGGTAACAAAGGAATTCAGACATGTCATCTGGAAGGATGCATCCGCCGGACAGAGGTTGCTTGAACTGGGCATCGTCTATACCGTACAGTGGTCATATTACCTGGTCTTTCAGTGGGACACCATCCGGGAACATGGCTCATGGAAAAATTATCAGAACATCTACCAGCCCCATTTCGACCGGGACAGCTACAACTACAATCTCATCTACCATACCATGACGGGAACCTACTATTACCTTTTTTACCGCTCCCGGGGCAACACAAAGGGAAGGGCCCTCATGTGGTCCGCCATTTCCCAGCTTCTCTTCGAGTTTACCATCGAGGTCATTACTGAACCCCCCAGCTTCCAGGACATGTACCAGACCCCCATATTCGGCGCCATAGTCGGCATGGGGCTTGAATACCTGAGCACCCTGCTGCTCAACACTGACTGCGTGGCGGCACACATCCTGGGCTATGTCCTTAACCCCTTTGCCCTGCTTCCCTTTTCGAGCTACGAGACCGCGGCGATTCCCATGGTGACCAGAACCGGCGTCGGCTATTCTCTCACCTTCAGGTTTTAGCAGGGAGAAACAGAAATGAAAAAACCAGCATTCATTCTTGCAGCACTCCTTCTCGTCCCGGGTTTCCCCTCTTTCCTGATGGCAGATGATACTGCGAAGGATCCTGACGCCTACAGCCAGGAAAAGGCCCAGAAATCATTTGCTGCGAAAAAATGGTATCCCGGCAGCTATTTTCTCCTGGGGGCGGGGCCTTCGGCCCTTTCAGCAGTATCTATCGACGAGGAAAACCAGAGCCTCGCGGGAATACATATCTTTACCGCCCTGGGATACTGGGCCCTTGACGCCGTCGGCTTTGAAATCGGGGCCATCGTCAGCTTTAACTATTTCCATGATGTCACCGTCACCAGCTACCACGAAGCTGAAGACGGCACCATTACCCGTCAGAAACTGGAAGATTTCCAGGCCATCATGTGGGACTCTTCTTTCTACTGGGGGGTCATGGTACGATGGCCCTTTACGCGGCGTACAAACCTTCTCAATCTCTATGTTCGCTTCTTCCAGGGATACGGTACCTCGGTTTCATGGCTCATTGAAGAAGATTTCGATGAAAACGACGATGATGATCAGGACACAGTCCCAATAGATGAAGCGAGCAGGTTTTTTTCCGAGGGGATTCTTTTCGGCTTTTCCTTTGGCAACATATTCAATGCATTTAATGATAAAACCACCTGGTTTATACAGGTAAGCCTCTACCTGAAAATGTTTCGCCAGAACATTGCCATCAAGGACGGGGGTGTCCTTCCCGAGGAACTGGCGGCCACAGAAAATCGCAACAACCACCACCAGATACAGGTTAACCTGACCGTGGGTTTCCGCCTCTACTGAAAACCGGCACCCCTTAAAAGGCATATCACAAAAAAAGGGAGCGCCGCGGCGCTCCCTTTTTTTGTGATATGAAATATATCTTAACGTTTTGAAAACTGGAATTTTTTCCGTGCTTTCTTCTGTCCCGGTTTCTTTCTTTCCACTTCACGTGCATCCCGGGTAAGAAATCCGCCTTTTCTCAGGGGCTGTTTATGCTTTTCATCCACCTGTACAAGACAGCGTGCAATAGCCATTTTCATGGCTCCCGCCTGTCCTGACCAGCCGCCACCGGAGACATTGGCGTATATATCAAATTTGTCAACCTGCCCGACATATTCCAGGGGCTGCCTTACGATCAGCTCAAGGGTGCCTCTTCTGAAATACTCGTTAATGGGCTGCTTGTTCACGACAATATTACCTGAACCGGGCTTTACCCAGACACGGGCTACCGAGGTCTTTCTGCGTCCTGTTGCATAGTATCGATCAGCCATATATAATCTCCTTTACCTTAATTCGAAATCTCTACGGCCTCAGGCTTTTGTGCCTCGTGGGGATGTTCAACCCCGGTGTAGACCTTCAGGTTTTTAATAATTTTTCTGCCCAGCTTGGTCTTAGGAAGCATACCCTTTACCGCATGCTCAATGACAAACTCGGGGTTCTCTGCCATAATTTTCTTGATGTTGATAAACTTCTTCCCGCCGGGATATTCAGTATGCTTGAAGTATTCCTTGTCTTCTGACTTGCTGCCGGTAAGAAGGACCTTTTCAGCGTTTATAACAACAACGTAATCTCCCATATCCATATGGGGGGTGAAGGAAGGCTTATGCTTGCCGCGCAGGATTGTGGCAATTTCTGTTGCCAGACGGCCCAGGACCTTTCCCTCAGCGTCAACGAGCAGCCATTTCTTGTCTACCTCAGACGCCTTCATAGAATATGTTTTTTGAACAGTATTCATGCTATGTCCTCTCTCGTACTTAGTGATATTACCAGCCGAAAATGATTGAGTTCTTGATTGGGGTCAAGTAAAGGTATATACCTAATAAGGCGCCCCTGTCTGTCAATACATTAATAGACAAAAAATCGAAATTAATCAAGAAATTTTCAGGATACCAGGTCCCTGCCTGGTCCTTTTCAATCTTAATTGTTTGACATTCCCCTGAAACATGATAAAAACTCAGACTATACCCACATCAGGAGTCTTATCATGAAAAAATATCTTCCCTTTCTTATCTGCCTGGCAGTTGCCGCAGGATGCCAGTCTCTTCCCATCAAAAAGAAACCCGAGGCTCGTTTTCAAAAAGTGGAAATCAAGTCCCTTTCCCTGAAAGATGTCACCCTTCAGTTCGATCTCGCCATCAGCAACCCCTATCCCGTAAGGTTGAAACTGGAAAGTGCTGATCTCACCTTCTTTCTCGAGGGCAAACGCCTTTTTAAAACCAGAACCGGGAAAGGCCTCAAAATCAAGGCACGGGGGACCCAGGTATCAAGTCTCGATGTCACCCTGAAGTATAAAGACATCATCAGGGCGGTAAAAAATTATTCACGGAAAGACTATCTCAAACTTCGTGTCGATGCGGTAGTGGCTCTGCCCCTGCCGAAAATCCCCGGCGTACCCCCCCGGGCGACATTCAAATATACCCTGAATACAAAGATCCCCGCCATAAAACCTGAAATCAGGATCGCCAACTTCAAAGTAAAGATGCCCTCGAAAAAAGACATTACCCGTGTCCTTAACAGGGAAAGAAAAAAACTCAATCCCGGAAAGGTCTACGGCATGTTCAACGATATACTCAGGGGACGAAAGCCGAAAAAAGTCATCGATCCCTCTTCCCTGGATCTCCCCCTGAAAGTAAGCTTTGACATCATCATGCAGAATAAAACCAGGGCGGCACTGAAATTTACCCGTCTCGATTACACCTTCATGGTAAACAGGAGCAAACTGGTTGACGGAAAGACCAGCGCCATTAAAAATGCCGGGAACAGGTCGGTATTGAGCATTCAGAACAGCTTCAGTACCAGGGCCCTGAGCGCGTCAATTCTCAAAGCATTTCGCAGCAGGCGGGGCGCTTTCCTTCTCAGGGGAGAGGCCCTCCTGAAACTGCCTGACGTGGTCAAAAAGGCCCCCCTGAAACTGAAATTCAACGAAACAGGAACATTCAGACTCTAATGAATATTTATCCCGTAATTATGGCAGGAGGGGCAGGCACACGCCTCTGGCCCCTCAGCCGCGAAGAAAAACCGAAACAGTTCCACAACCTTTCCGGCAGGGGATCTCTTCTCGAAGGCACGGCACAGCGCCTGAAAAATCTCGATCCCGCGGGGTGTCTCATTGTCACCTCATCCCGGTACCGTGACCTCTCCCGGGAAGAAATGGAAAAGACAGGGCTTCCCTCTACCATTCTCTGTGAACCGAGGCCCCGCAACACCGCAGCGGCGGTCCTCTACGGCGCCCTCTATCTTCAGAAACGAGACCCCGGGGCGGTCATGATCGTTCTCCCCGCGGACCACCATATTCTCGACGAAGATGCCTTTTCTGAGGTTCTAAAACTGGCCGTGGCAGAAGCGGAAAAGGAAAACCTGGTCACCATCGGAATCAGGCCTGCCTATCCTGAAACAGGATACGGCTACATCCGGGCCGAAGAAAGCAGTACCGGCCCGGTCCTTCCCGTGGCGCAGTTCGTGGAAAAACCCGACGCGGCAACGGCACAGAAATACTTCGACAGCGGTGATTATTTCTGGAACAGCGGCATCTTTGCCTTCACCGTGACTGCTATTCTCACGGCATTCGAAACGCACCTTCCCGCCATGGTTGAGGCCTTTGCCCCCTTCGCGGGCCTTTCCCCCCAGGAGATCGAGGATGACCTTCCCGGTACCTGGCAGACAAAGGAAAAAATATTCAGCGAAATCGAATCCATCGCCATTGATACGGGTATACTCGAAAGGGCGGACAACCGTGTTGTCATCCCCGCGGATTTTGGCTGGGCCGACCTGGGGAGCTGGAAGTCCATTGACGACATCCTGCAGGGCGATGAGAATGCCAACCGCACACCCGAACCAGAAGATACCATCTTCGTTGACAGCCGCAACTGCTCTGTTTTTTCCGAAGGGAGCCGCATCGCCGTTGTGGGTATGGAGAATGTTGTGGTTGTCCAGGCGGGCGACCAGATACTGGTCATCGACAAAGAGAGGTCCCAGGATGTCCGTAAGGTTGTTGATATTATCAGGGGGAAGTAGAGGCGCTTTTACTTCCCCCCACCTGCCTTAAAAAAGAGAACCCGTGAACAGAGAATACCTGATAAAACTTTCGCGGTACCGCATGCCCTTCGGGAAGTTCAAGGATCGCCTCCTTATCGACCTGCCGGAGCACTACCTTGTCTGGTTTCGCCAGAAGGGGTTTCCCGCGGGTGAACTGGGCGAGATGATGGCGGCGGTCTATGAAATCAAGCTCAACGGCCTGGAACATCTCGTCAGAAATATCCGCTGAAAACCCCTCGCGCAACCATTTCTTAAAAAAGAGAAAGAACCAGGAAATACATTCCCACGGAAGCGGCAAGAATGGCCATGCCCGGGCGAATGAGCCTGATGATACTGGCGCCGAGACCGGTCTTGAAATGCTCATTGGTCACAATGAGGCAGATATGTACCGGTGAAAGAATCATCCCCGTATACCCCGCCCCATAGGCCAGTACCGTGGTGGCCAGAAGCTCCGCCATGGAAGGCTCCACCCCGATGAGACTGAGAACAATGGGGAAACTCGCACCCACGAAACCGATGGCAATACCGGTTATAAATCCGCAGATAAAGGGGATCAAAACAACAACAAGAAGAACCGGAATGCCCACATGGGCCAGTTCACTTCTCATCTGCGTCACCAGCAGGGAACCGTCAGGAAGGCGGGCACTGATAAATGACCCGTAGATCAGGATCAGCACCACCAGGATAACCAGTTTAAGGGCATTGCCTGAAAGGATGATGTTCCCCCAGCTCTTCAGCGAAAGGTGCCGGTAAACCTGGAGGTAGACCTGTGCCAGGAGAATACCGATACACATGGGCAGGTACCTGTTCCATGCCCCCACGGCGGGAAACAATATTTTTACCAGGGCATAGGTGGCGATGATGATTATCACCGGCATGATAAGCCTTATAAAAGGCGCTCCGTTTTCAGAAAAAATTTCCCTGCCCGTTGTATTGCCTGGTTCAATCTTTCGCAGAAGAAAAAAGTATCCCGCCATGATAGAGACAAGGGAAAGGGGAAGTTGCAGCAGCATTATACTCACAATGGGCAGTCCCGTAAGGTCCACTGTCAGGAGAACCCCGGGGTAGAGGGGCCACCAGTATTCCCAGACATGGCGAAACCAGTAATTGATCTTCGTCTTAAGCAGGGGTTCAATGGCCTGTTCCTCGTCACACTGGTCCACAAGGGGGGCTGAAAAGATAGCGCCCCCCGGCATGGGCAGGAGACCAATTATGGCGGGGAGAAGGGCCATGGAGGCTCGCTGTGATGTCCTCTTTCTCACGGTATCAACCAGGTCTTTCATGACTCCGGTTTCAGACATCTGTGAGCTGAGCCAGATCACCTGGAAAACGATAAGACCGAAAAAGAGTGTATTAAAAGATGAGACCCTCTGCCATGAAACAGCTGCCGCGGCAGAAGGTGAATGCCCGCACCAGAGGGCAAGGACCGCGGTTCCGATGATGACGGCAATATATAACTGTTTTATCGCCCTGTTAACGGCCAGGATAATAAAAAGGCTTACCAGCACACGGAGAATGTAGGGGGCGGCGAAGAGTGTTTCCATTATAATATTTCACCTCAGCAGTTTACTGAAAACTGTCCCAGGCACGGGCAAACTGGCAAGCCTTTTTATTTTTCAGTTGTTTTCTCTAAAACCTGAAAAGTATTCTGGGAGAAATTATAATATCCCAGGCATTCTTTTCTCCCGGCATCTGAAAATACCGACATTGACATGTGAAGAATAAAGACCAGGAATATAACAAAAATATGTGCTGCACTTAAGAATTGAATTCAGGATTCTTTATAGAAACTGAAATAGCAATTAAAAATTCAATTCAGGGAATTTTTCCCTGAATATCTGTCTGGTTAATAAATCAACGATCAATATAAAAAAGGAGGACTTCCCTTCAGAAAATCCCCCCTTTCTACTAACCGATAATTTTCTTTTATTTGTTTATTCTGCCAGGGCAGCAACATTCTTATATGCCGCAAGGTCAGTATAGAGCTCACCGGTATAGGGATTACGTTTCGTTTTCACGACCTTGTATATCATATATGCAAAGAGGGCCACATTGGCGATCAGGGCAACCAGGCTTACAGCAAACAACGCCGTTGTGTCCGGTGATGCTGCCGGGACCTTGTAAATTCCTTCAGCCGTCAGGGCAATTCCTTTCGAGGCTGATGCTATCTGTGCACTGGCCGTTGAATTGACGAAAAAAGCACCCTTATCGATAAATGAAGGGAACGTCTGGGCAAACATGCACCAGATGGCAAGTGTCTGTGCACGGTGCTGAAGCCATGCCCCCTTACCAACGGTAAACGCACAGAGCGTCGGGGCCAGGAGCAGTGCGAACCCGCAGTACCATGCGTGGCCCGGCAGGCAGTTGTAGGTATAGGCAAAATTCCAGAGATCGTAGGCTAAAATCCATGCCCAGATCATGTCAGGCCAGAGCATATCCATACTTGAATCTTTATCTGTTTTTTTTCGAATACGGATACCAAACCATCCGGTAATTGTGACAATATTGAGAATACCCGCGATGCCGTTCATGTAGTTCCATGAACCGCCAACATAATACTGGATCTGGTTATGCATGTACTCAATAGTTGGAACAGCGTACATTGAACCTACCTCGAAATCCCGCAGAACAGCCTCCAGGATATTAATAGCCAGGATCAAGGGGGGAAAACAGAGGGCCCATTTTTTTTCACTTAATTTCCATTCATTTCCATTTTTAGTTTTACCGCGAAGATGCCTGATGCACCAGAAACCGATACACCCGGCTGTTGAGGAATAGACCTTTGCAACATGAAACCAGTCCATGTAGGCCGAATCACTCAGTACGGTGAGCCATAAAACCGTAAGAATGACGGGGACTATTACGAACATGGTAAAACCGGTCCATTTTGACCGGCGCCCTGCTTCGTTAAGGCCAAATAACGCGACAAACACCGCTATCCAGACAAGCCAGACAAGAACAGAGCTGACATCCGTGCTGAAAGTAAACATGGTATTCCCTCCTGTTGATTGAAATTATTCTGCATTACTCTGACAGAACCAGATAGGAATGAATATTCATTCCGTTTATGTTTCTAAAGAAATCCGATGCCGCAAAGTGTCAATAAAAAATCAATAATTTTCGGAATTAATTAAAATTGCAGTCCTGAGCAGTTTCTGATGTGAATATTTCCATTACCGGGGAACAGTTAATATAGCCCGGCCCATGCCGAAAGCATTAATAAAAGGCCCTCTTTCGAGAGCCATTTATTCTATTCCCACTCAATCGTTGAAGGGGGCTTGGAGGAAATGTCATAAACAACGCGGTTGATTCCCTTCACCTGGTTGATGATCCGGTTCGATATGCGCCGCAGAAGGTTTTCCGGCAGATAGGCCCAGTCAGCCGTCATGGCATCCACGGAGGTGACCCCCCTGATGGCAATAACGTTTTCATAGGTTCGCTTGTCCCCCATGACACCCACAGATCGGACGGGAAGGTAAACAGCAAATATCTGCCAGAGGTCATTGTAAAGGCCCGCGTCCTTGATTTCCCGGATAATAATGTCATCGGCCTCCTGCAGAGTTTTTACCCGCTGTGCCGTAACTTCCCCGATAATCCGTATGGCAAGCCCCGGCCCGGGGAAGGGCTGCCGGTAGACCAGTTCTTTTGCCATGCCCATGTGAATCCCCAGCTCGCGCACCTCGTCCTTGAAAAGTTCCTTTAAAGGCTCGATTACCTTGCCTGATTTGATAAGCTGCAGTACCTCGGGCACACGGTTGTGGTGGCTCTTGATGGTGTCAGAGGGTCCCCTGGTGGAAACAGACTCGATTACATCCGGGTAGAGAGTTCCCTGGGCGAGAAAGTCGAATTTCCCTATTTTTTTTGCCTCTTCCATGAAAACCTTGATGAACTCACGGCCGATAATGCGCCGTTTCTTCTCCGGGTCCTCGACTTTTTTCAGCTTGCTTAAAAACCGTTTCGAGGCATCAACATAGATGAGGTTCAGCTTCATATGTTTCTCGAAACGATCAACCACCTGTTGCGCCTCGTTCTTGCGCAAAACACCGTTGTTGACAAAGACACAGTAGAGACGGTCACCAATGGCCTTCTGCAGAAGCGCCGCTGTCACGGAAGAATCAACTCCCCCGGAAAGCCCCAGGAGCACGGTACCGTCTCCGACTTCCTGCTGTATTGATTCAACAGAAGAATCTATGAAATTCTCCATGGTCCAGGTCGGTTTCAGTTTACATATCTTGAAAAGAAAATTTTTCAGTACCTTTTTGCCATTGACCGTATGGTGCACCTCGGGATGAAACTGTACACCGTAGACCTTTTTCTTTTCGTGGGCAATGGCGGCAATCTCCGCGTTTTCAGAAGAGGCAATCACTTCAAAACCGCGGGGGGGATGAGCCACCTTGTCGCCGTGGCTCATCCAGACGTTTTCCTTTTTACGCATGCCCGTAAAGAAGGGAGATTTGCCTGATACTGCTACTGTTGCCGGGCCATACTCCCGTGAATCAGCGCCCTGGATCTCTCCCTTGAAGGCATCGACTACCAGGTAGAGGCCGTAACAGATACCGAGAACCGGCACACCGAGATTGAATATCTCCGGTGACACCTGGGGGGCCCCTTTTTCATTAATCGAACTGGGGCCGCCGCTTAAAATTATCCCTGCAGGTTTTTCTTTTTTGATATCATCAACAGAATAAAAATACGGCACGATCTCCGCGTAGACATTCATTTCCCTGATACGGCGTGCAATGAGTTGCGTATACTGGGAACCAAAATCAAGAATGACAATGCGGTCCTTCGGTATTTCAATGCCATGTTCTATCATTACTATGCCTCTATCTCTGCGATATAATCCCGGTAGCCTTTTTCATTAAGGCGGGCATTCTTCGCGTTTATTTTTTCAGCCATTTTTTTCCTGTAATCAGAAAGCTTCTCCGCTATCCCGGCATCCTCAATACTGATTATATTCAGGGCAAAAAGAGCGGCATTTATCCCGCCAGCCCTGCCTGCGGGCATGGTGGCAACAGGGATCCCTCCCGGCATCTGCAGTATTGAAAGAATGGAATCAAGGCCTCCTGAAATTTTTGTCTCAATGGGAACACCGATGACAGGTAGTGTCGTATGAGAGGCAACAACTCCAGGCAGATGAGCTGCTCCCCCGGCAACCGCAATTATTGCTTTCAGACCCCGGTCCCGGGCTGACGCGACCCACTCCCTGGTCTGTTCAGGTGTCCTGTGTGCGGAGCTGACAATAATTTCAAAGGGTACGCCAAACTCCTCAAGGGTATCAAAACAGTTTTTAACCTTCGGCAGGTCCGAATCGCTGCCGAGGATTATACCTATTTTCGCCATAGTTTTCTCCTGTGAATAGTGTAAAAGCAGCCCCCTCGGGGTACCGGTTTTACAAAAAATATATAAAGTAACTTCCCTAAACTTGCAACTCAAAAAGGAAAATATCTCAGAAACTGACGGGATGGATTAAGTATTACGTTCCGAAATACTGAAAATTTGTCAATTCCTTTACCGGGGCAATCCCCTTTTCTCCCTTAATGTTACATTTCCCATCTATCTTTCCCGGTATGACCGGCAGGGATGCATGAAAAAGAATTGCCCGTCAGGACCGGTAAGGATAGTATGGAAAAAAAACAATAATGGGCCAGGAAAGGAACTGCCGTGTACATTCATGTTGTCGATATAATCGTCTTCATTGCCGCGGGGCTTACCACCCTCATGGGAGCGGGCCAGCTCCTTAAGCCCCCGAGTCTTCGCAACAGGATACTGGCATGCTTCAATCTCACCACAGGTTTCCTGATAAGCTTTCTCTACCTGGCCTCTTCCCGCTACCTCCTTGAGGTTCCCCATGTCTTTCCCTTTCAGATACCCGCGGTGCTCACCATGGGCCCCCTCATCTATTTCTATATACTGACCATCACCGAGGAAAAAACAAAACTTGAAAAAAAAGACCTCTACCACTGGATACCGGCTCTCATCGCCCTTGTCGTCTCCATACCTGTGGCGGTTCTCAGCGGCACCGAAAAAACAGAAATACTGAAACAGATCATGAACCAGGAGCACTTTCTCTTCATGGTGACCGTGCCTGTTATCAGTATTTCCATGGTAACAGTCTACTTCTTTCTCTCCATGAAATCGCTCCTTACATCGGCGCGGCGCGACAACAGGGCCCATGTGCGCATCACTGTTATCTCGATTCTCATGCTTCTCCTGCTGATCTTTTCGGCTATTGCCATAACCGGGGTTATCACCATGAAAATGGCCCTCATCAGGGTCAACTCTGTCTTTATCAGCCTCTCCATCATCCTTGTCTACCTGGCCACCCAGCGATATCCCTTTCTCTTTCAGTTCGGGACACTCCCCTCGACCAAAAAGAATTATGTTCATTCGCGCCTCGAAAAGGTTGATATCGCCTCCCTTGCGGGCCAGCTGGCATACCTGATGGAAGAAGAAAAACTTTTCTGTGATGAAGACCTCTCCCTGGCACGCCTCAGCAGCATACTGGAAATAACCCCTCATCAGCTCTCGCAGTTTCTTAATGAATACTTCGGCAGAAATTTTAATGCCTATATCAATTCATACCGTGTTGCCGAGGCGCGGCAGCTCCTCATCGAAGACCGTGAACGAAACACCCACTCCATCGCCTATGCCGCCGGGTTCAATTCATATACCGCTTTTTACACCGCCTTTAAAAAAGAGATGAACATGTCCCCGGCGGAATACCGCAGGCAGGGCGAAGAAACAAAAACGTGAAAATTCAAATCGACGGGATAAAAATCTCCCCCGCAGAGAAAGACCTCACCGCCGCCATCGGCCGCGCCATTAAAAAACGGTACGGGATACGCATCAGGGGGGAAGTGACCATCCTGAAAAAATCCCTGGACGCCCGAAAAAAATCAGACATCCACTATCTGTTCCGGGTCGTTCTCTCCCTGCCAGAGAGTGACGCGGGAAAAGTCATGCATTATAAAAATGTCGCCCCTTTCAGCGAACCGGCACCTGCCGTAATACCCGCTTCCTGCAGGGGACATGTCATTGTCACCGGCAGCGGTCCCGCGGGGCTCTTCGCCTCCCTGCGCCTCATTGAAGCAGGCGCATCAGTGACCCTCATCGAAAGGGGAAAACCCGTTGATGAACGCATGAAAGACATCGCCCGTCTCGAAGAGACAGGAAAACTCAACCCTGAAAGCAACGTTGTTTTCGGCGAGGGGGGCGCCGGCACCTACTCTGACGGGAAACTGACAGCCCGCACAAAACGCCCGGAAAGCCGCTGGTTCTATGAAAAAATGGTCGCCCACGGGGGGGACCCTTCCATTCTCTACGAGGCGCGGCCCCACATCGGCACTGACCGCCTGAGGGGCATTGTCGCGGCACTGCGGCAGACCCTTATCGATGCCGGGGCAGAAATACTTTTCAACGAGGCTGTTACCGATCTTGTTATATCAGGGGGGGAAGTCAAAGGCGTCATCACCGCCACTGGCCGCGAGGTAACCGCTGAAGCGGTCCTCCTGGCAACGGGACATTCTGCCCGTGACACCCTGCAGATGCTCCGCCGCCGCGGGGTGGCCCTTGAAAAAAAGGGCACCGCCATGGGCCTGCGGGTGGAGCACCCCGCGGAACTGATCAGGGATATCCAGTATGGAAAATCCCCCCACCGGGAGATACTGCCCCCGGCTGAATACGCACTGGCCTGGACCAGCCCCGCCACGAAACGGGGCATCTACAGTTTCTGCATGTGTCCCGGGGGCGCCGTCATCAACTCCTCCTCCGAGGAGGGGCATCTCTGTGTCAACGGCATGAGCCTCTCGGGCCGTGACAGTGACTGGTCAAATGCCGCCCTGGTGGTCACCGTCACCGCCGCTGATATGCGGCATTGACCTTCAACGCCGCATCGAGGCTGACACCTTTGCCGCCGGGGGCGGTTCCTTTACCGCCCCGGCTCAGCGGATCACCTCCTTTCTCGAAAACAAAAAAGACAACTCCCTGCCGGGGGGAAGTTACCGCCCCGGCATCATCCCCGCAGACATGCGCAGCTGCCTGCCCGGTTTTATCGCTGACGAGCTTGCCGCGGCCCTGCCTCGCTTTAACAGAAAGATGAAAGGATTCATCACCGACGAGGCGATACTTGTGGGGGCGGAAACACGTACCTCCTCGCCCCTGAGGATTACCCGCAACAGGGATTTCTCATCGGTAAGCCACCCGGGCCTCTACCCCGCCGGTGAAGGCGCCGGGTATGCCGGGGGCATTGTCAGCTCCGCCGTTGATGGTATTCGTGCCGCCGACTGTATTATCAATGCCCTTAGAAAATAATTTCCATGCCGTCGAAGCCGGCCACTGTTTCAGAGAAAATCTCGCGCGCCGTCTCTTCCGCAATCAGTCGTTTTTCCCTGGTGGGATAGTTAAAGGCATCAAAATGAACAAGGCAGAGCCGATGAGCCCCCGCCTCGCGGGCAATGGCCGCCGCCTTCTCCGGGTTCAGGTGGGGCCACTGGGGCCGTTCAAAGCCCGGGGGCCAGGCGCATTCAGTAAAGAGAAGGTCCGCGTCCCGGGCAAGGTCCACAGCGGCGTCGCAGAAACCGGTATCGGTACAGAAGGCAATACTCCTGCCACCATGCTCAAGGCGCAGGCCCAGGCAGGGGTCGGCATGATCGAGAAAGGCGACGCGGTGTTTAAAGGGAAGTTTTTCTGACTCTGCAGGGACCTCGAGAATCTCCACCGGGAAGGGGAGACGTTCCATCGGGATGGTAAAGGGCGAGTGAAGAAAGTTTTTTAGCACCTCGCGGGTCCCTTCCTGCCCGATAATGGTCAGGCCCGGCAGGGACTGAAAGCGGTTGAGAACATGAAGGCCGCAGATATGGTCAAGGTGAAAATGACTCAAAAAAAGATAGAGATGACGGTCACATGAGATGTAACGATCAAGGGCGGCAAAACCGGACCCGGCATCAAGAACAAGGTCCATCTCATCATACTCGAGAAGGATGCTCAGGGTATGGCCTGCCTCCGTGTCATACCAGCCGCTGCTTCCCGTGACCACCGCCCTTTTAAATGCCATGATCAGCCCTCAATAAAGGTTACCCGCTCAGCACCGGCTGCCGTTACTTCCCCGATGGTGACGGGTTTTTCACCTGCCCCGCTGAGAAGGGCGTGCAGTTTTTCCTCTTCTTCAGGGGCGGCAAAAATCATCATGCCGATACCCATGTTAAAGGTGGTAAACATCTCTCTTTCTTCTACTTCCCCCAGCCTCTGAATCACCTGGAATACGGGAGGGATGGGAAAACTTCCCCGCAGAAACTCTGCCCCTGTACCCTCGGGGAGGATGCGCGGCACATTCTCGTAGAAGCCGCCGCCGGTGACATGCACAAGCCCCTTGATATCCGCACCCCCGTCAATGGCCGCCATCAGGCCCGCGGCATAGAGGCGTGTCGGCTCCAGGAGCACCTCTCCCAGGGGACGGTCAAGGCCCTCGAGAGTATCATTGACACTGTGACCTTTCATATCAAAAAAAAGTTTACGCACCATTGAATAGCCATTGGAGTGAATCCCCGATGAGGGAAGGCCGATAATTTTATCACCCGGTGCAATACGGCTCCCATTAATGATCTTTGCCTTGTCGACAATACCCACGGCAAAACCGGCAATATCGTACTCGTCATCCGCCATGATATTGGGATGCTCAGCGGTTTCTCCCCCCACGAGACTACAGGCGGACTCTTCGCATCCACGGGCGATACCCGCCACCACGTCAACCATGACATCTTCGTCGAGCTTTCCACAGGAAATGTAGTCGAGAAAAAAGAGGGGGCGCGCCCCTGAGGTGATGATATCGTTAACACACATTGCCACGGCATCGATACCGATAGTATCATGTTTTTTCATGGCCCGGGCTATCTGGAGCTTTGTACCCACACCGTCGGTTCCCGAAACAAGGACGGGCTCCTTCATCTCCGGGAAGGAGGCTGAAAAAAGGGCCCCGAATCCCCCGATGTCGGTTATAACACGCTCAGAAAAAGTTTTTTTCACCAGGGGGCCGATACGGCGTACAAATTTATTGCCCCCTTCAACATCGACCCCGGACTCCCTGTAGGTTAATCCCATTCTTCCCTCTCCTTTTTCACTCTGTCAACGTTATATGCCGCGTTCAGGCTGTCACCGCAGCGAACCGGCACAGCGCACACATACCGGGACCATCCCTCTCTGGCAAGTCTCTTTTTTCAGCTTTTCTCTTTTTTGATCTCCGAAGGGGAGAAATTCTTGATAAGCTCCACTTCATTGCCCCGTTCATTGAAACGGATGGTGTCAAAAAAATCCTGACAGAGACGCAGTCCCCTTCCATGGGCTGACATGGCTTCATTGAGGCTTTCCACGCTGGCATTGAGCATGGTAGTATGGTCAAATCCCGCTCCCTCATCGGCGATACGGTAGGTCACCCTTCCCGGGTCAACCTGGTACTCGATGGTCACCCGTCTCTTGCGGCACCGGGGGTCCTTCTGGCGCTCGGAGATGAAGTGTATGTACCTGTTTTCGATCAATGCCTTCGACTTGTCCTCGAAACTGATATCGAGGTTCCCGTGCTCGATGGCATTGATGATTACTTCCCGCAGGGCCACACGCAGCATGGTAATCTCCTTCTGGGGCAGGTACTTGGCGACATTACGTGTCAGCCGGTAGGTTATCTCGTCGGCGGTAACCAGTGAGTTATCGATCATGAATTTCTGCTGCTCTGAGATGAAATGCTTCATCAGGGCATCGTCCATGACACGGGATGCCTTGCCGAGAATTTCATTCTTGCCCTTGATATTGACACACTCAAGCTTGACCTGGAGTTCCTTCGGTTCAACGGTATATTTCGACTTGAAGTGGGCCTTGAAACTGACAGGTTTTCTCTCCTGTATCACTTCCCTCAATTTTGTCTCTACTATATTATGGCTTACCTGCTGTTCCTCCGGGTCCGCATAGATCAGTTCCATGAGGGGGCGTTTCTTCATCATGTCCGGCTGAACCTGCAGCTGGTGCACCAGGGCCTTGTTGGCGGTAATGAAGCGGTACTGGTCATCGAGAGAAAAAATAATATCATTGGACCCTTCCACCAGGCGCCGGTATTTTTCTTCGGAGAGGCTTATCCTTCGGTACGCTTCGTTCAGGTCATCGACTTTCTGCTGAAGCCTTTCGTTTAAATCTTCGATTTCGTACATGGCACGTTCCAGGCTGAAGACATGCTGTTCCAGGGACTGTTCTGCTATTTTTTTTTCAGTATTATCTCGAATGATCCCCTGGTGAAAACGTACCCTCCCTGCCCTGCTTTTCATGACACTTGAACTGATCATGCAGGAAAGATTAATGCCGTCCTGTCGTTTAAGGACCATCTCAAAATCCCTGACATGCTCCTCTGTTTTAATACTTCTGTGAAAGTCCTTCAGTTCTTCATCATAAACAGCAAAATCATCAATCCTCATTGTCATCAGCTCTCTACTGCTGAAGCCAAAAAGTTCAACCATGGCCCTGTTAACATTGATAAAACAGCCCTTTTTATCAGCCACATATATGGCATCCATGGATTTTTCAAAAAGACTCTGGTAACGGAGTTCACTCTCCTCGAGGCGGCTTTCGAACTCATAGCGCCTCAGGGCAAGATCAATGGTAATGAAAAGATCTCTTTTACGAAAGGGTTTAAGAAGATAGCCGTATGAATCAGAAATCTCCAGCTTGTCGAGAATTTCACGGTCAGAAAGTGAAGATGAAAAAACAACAGGAATGTCCCGGTGACGGCGGATTTCATGGGAGGCGGTGATACCATCAATCTCCCCTGCAAGGAGAATATCCATCACCACCAGGTCCGGCTTATCGTTCAGGGCAGACTCTACCGCTGCCTCACCGGTTGCGACCGGTCCCGCTACGTCAAAATCGAGATCTTCGATGAGACGACAGAGGAGACGTGCGTCAACCCCCGAGTCTTCAACGACCAGTATTTTTTTCTTTTTCTGCTCCATATCCCTTCCACTGCGTTCTTCATGATTATACACTCAGACAGTATCATCTTCAATTCATTAATCCCCTTTTCATAAAGAAAATGTTTGATTTTCGGGGGAAGTCGCCCTACCCTTAAAGAAAAGGTGACGGAGAAGGTTATGACCATTCATGAAACAGATTATTCCCCCCTGGACCAGCTCGAGGTTCTCCTCTTTCTCTTTCATCCCCGCAGGCAAAGCCCTGCCGCGCCCCTGTCGGGGGAAGAGCTGACCATTCCCCTTCCCAGGCACATTTCCCTGGGGGCACGCTGGTATCATGCCGCCCCGGAGGCACCCTCAATTCTCTTTTTTCACGGAAACGGTGAAATCGTTGAGGACTATGACGATCTCGGCCCCGTCCTGACCCGTCTCGGCATCAACTTTTTTCCCGTGGACTATCGTGGCTACGGTCTTTCAACAGGGACACCAACAGTGAGCGCCATGATGGAAGACGCCCATGAGGTTTACCGCTTTTTCCGGGATTTTCTGATAGAAAAAAACTGTACCGGCCCAGCCGTGGTAATGGGGCGCAGTCTCGGCAGCGCCCCTGCACTGGAACTGGCCTTACACTATGCAGAGAAAATTGACGGACTGGTTATCGAAAGCGGCTTTGCCCGCCTCATCCCTCTTTTGCGCACCATCGGTGTCATGCCTGAGAAAAGCGGCATCACCCGGGATCCCCTTGAAAACATAAATAAGATCAGAAACTACCATGGCCCAACCCTGGTAATACACGCAGAGCGTGACCATATCATACCCCTCGATGAAGGACGCAATCTCTACGGCGCAAGCCCTGACCCTGGGAAAAAATTGCTCATTATCCCCGGGGCCAACCACAACACCATCTTTGCCCTTGGCCTCGAGGCCTACCTTAAGGCTCTGACGGAACATCTATTTACGCGGTGCAGAAAGTAAAGGCATGGCTCCCGGTAAAAGCCCCGGCAATTTAATTATTGACACCCATGTCAACACCATACTAAAATCAGACTGAAAAATACGCAGTAACATGTCGACAGGGTAGATGGTTCAGAAAAATAAAACAGTACTGATCCGCGGGGGAACACTTGCATCGGGGGAAAGGGTCGATACCGGGTATGCCCGTTACCTTGAAAAGATCCTGGCAAAGCAAAACGTGACCGTCATCAATCGTTCACGGGCCGGGGACAACTCCTTTGACGCGGTATCAACCTTTGACGAAGATATCAATCCCTTTCATCCCGACATTATCATTATTCACTACGGCATTGATGATGCCTATTTTCCCGTCTATCGGTCTGAATTCAAGGAGAACCTTGTTCAGCTGGTACGCAGGATACGAAGCGAGGGCAACCCGGAAATAATTTTGTTGACCTCACATATATTCCCTAACCAGTATGACATGGACGCGGTCAACATCTACTATCGCACGATACGTGAGGTTGCCCTTGACCTGAAGTGCACCATGATTCCGGTGCACACAATAATCGCAGGTCTCCTGATGGACAATGAAATGGATATTCATGACATCCTCCTGGATGATGACCGCTACCTCAATGAAAAGGGTCATGCCCTTTTTGCAGATATAGTACTGAAGCATTTACAGAAATCATTACAGGAGTGACACATGGGCGTTATTATTAAAGACATAAAAAAGAACAACAGCGAAATAATCCGCATTGAGGTTTCTGAATTCAAGGGAAGAGAACTGATTAATATCCGTATCTGGTACTCCGCCATCGACAATGCCAGCGGCGATATGATCTATAAGCCGACCCAGAAAGGGGTTACCCTCAATATCGCTGAATTCAATGAACTGAAAGACGGCATTGACCGGCTCAGCCAGTATATCAATGACCGACAGGAAGGATCCCAGCCTGAACAGTTCGAAGAGGCATTGACCGAAGAAACTCCCCCGGAAACAACCCCCGGGGAGTAAACATCAGCACCAATAAATTTTTTCAAGGAGAAGGCTATGAAAGGAAGTTTATCCATCCCTCTTATATTTTTTCTCGCTGTTGCTGTTTCTCTCGGCTGCAGTACAGGACAGAAGGCCACTGGAGATATAAACAGCAGGGCAAATAAAAAATTTCTCGCCCCCACAAAAAAAACACGGGAAGTATTCAGGGTACTCCTGACATCAGACAACTATATTGTCTCCCAGCTGAAATATAAATCAACAATAAAGCGAACGCCTGATCCCGGCGGGGACAGGTATATGTGCAGCGAAGTGAAAAAACTCGACAAGATCGATGAAGTCAGGGAAGGCCGTCTTTCACTCTGGCTCTACCCGGACTCAGGAAGAATCATGAAGATCCGTACCCAGCAGTCAACATACCTTCTTGAAGTCGATAAGCTTCTCAGCGAAGATATTCAACGCTGGAATTTCACCTTTCCACGAAAGATTGTTGAACCCACACGGTTTGATATCAGGTACAGGGTAATACTTCGCAAAACCCTCTCTGATGCACAAATCATAAAAGAAGTCCGGGAAAAAATGCGGGAAAGCCACTGACAGAAACCAGACCTTTACCCCGACATCGGCGCGCGCAGCCGGGCGCTTTTTGGACATCCGCGCCCGGCACTAAAGCATTCTGTCTGAAAAAGCACGATCTTGCAGGTAATACAAAACTGGCGCATGAACAGGAATGTGTTCAACGTACTTTACTGTGTATCAAGATAATACGAGAAGTCATCCACCCCGCGATCACAGGAGAAACAGACTTTCAGAATGCCGTTTTCGGAAACAGTGGAGCCGGGGATCAGGATAGTATTAAAAAATCTGCCAATGCGTATAACAGAAGGGGAGTCTGTATTGCTGTTCCCGATGATAACAATGTCTCTAAGGGAGTAAAAATCATCCTGACCTGCACTATCCCGGTTTTTCACAGCCTGCTCCCATTCGGAAAAAAAGCGGGATGAATGTTCAGTATCAACAACACCGATGGTGCCAAAAAAAGTATCCTCTGCTTTCACATCGGGTATGTCGCTGTCCTGTTGCCTGACACAATCGGCATTAATGGGAAATATAATATCCTCAAGAGTGAATGAACCGATTTGGAGTATCCCGTTATTTATGGGGAAAAATGACATGGTGAATTCATATTGTTCAAAATAACCGCAGAGCTGTTTCATTGAAAAGTTCATGGACTGTCTCCTCAAGGGTCAAAACCTGTTTTTGATATTGAAGGGTTATAAATAATGGTAATAACGACAGTTGTATTTTATTCCTGCTCACCAGATATTGTTGTACCCGGTCGAATCATTGTGGCGCCTTCCTCAATGGCGACAAGGACATACAGGGCATTTTAAAATGTATTATTCAACAAAATAATTAATTTTTCAGAAAATAAAATCATTCGTCGCTGCGGTTTTATTGATGCCTTATCTCAACCTCTTAACAATAATTGGTGTTAGAAAAATGTCCGACAGGTAGGCAGACAATATCCCGGCGCAGGAAACAATACCCATGGTAATGATGCTGTTGACCTTTGAAAAGGTAAAGACCAGGAAAAAACAGCAGAGAATGATGGTGGTCTCGGTAATGGCCGTTCCCACAACGCTGAAGGTGCGGGTCAGGCTCTTTTCGAAATCGGCCCCTGTTGCGAGGTCGTCTTTCAGATGAGAAAGAAGATGAATGGTGTCATCAACGGCAAGGCCCATAATCATGGGCGCCACCGTCATGGTAACGAATTCCAGGGGAATGGCGGCATATCCCATGATGGCCCCGGCGGCGAGTACAGGGAAAATATTGGGGATCATCGCCACAAGTCCCAGCCTGATACTCTTGAAGACCAGTATCATCAGCAGGGTAATTAGCCCCAGGGCAGTAAGCACTGACTGGAGAAGTCCCCTGGTGATGTACTGGTTCATGGTCGCCATTTGACAGGTGCTGCCACTGAAAAAATGCTTTGTCCCTGCGGGGAAGTTTTCTTTTATGAGACCATCGATTTTTTCCATGGTCTTTTCTATTTCCCGGGAAGAGAATTCTTTCAGCTGTATAAGGAGACGCGTTGAGGCGTGGTCATCTGTTTTCCATCCGGCAATTTCTTTACTGTTGATTTTTTGAAAAATCGTGTAGAGCATTTTAAGTTCATTCTCCCGGCGCGGTATGGTGTCGAACCCGGTGCGCCTGCCATGAATGTAGTAGTTGAACTCTCCGATGATATCTGCCAGTGACCGGGTTTTTTTTACCAGGGGCAGGGCAAGGATATTCTGTTCCAGTTTTTCAAGGCGCCTGATATTTTCAGGTTTATCAAAGTTCCCCCGAGGCATGGTGATGGCAAGATGAAGGACGTCAACAGAGGCGATTTCTGATTTGCCGATATGTATATGGTCTTTCATGTGGGGAAGTCGGGTCCCGGTCATTTTCTCAGCGTTGAAGTCAACGGTGAGGTTCAGGCTCCCCCAGATGGCAGCTCCAGCGGCGAAGAGGGAGAGGATAACGATTGCCCTTGAGTGCTTTTCCACGATGTGTGCAAAATAATGCAGAAGGTTCTGCAGGGGGTCGCGTACCTTCTTTTTTTTACCTGTAGCGGCCTGGTCTTTTCCCATGGCAAGAATGATGGGAAAGAGTACCAGGCTGAAAAGAAAGACCGCCATGACAGCAAGTGCCGAGGTGAGGCCCACCCACCGTATCGGTTTTATTTCCACAGAGAGAAATGAGAGCAGGGCGGCAATGGTGGTAAAGGCGGTAAAGAATATGGGCCGTGCGCTTTTTACCTGGGCGAATATCACCGCGTTGCGCCGTTTCCCCGTCTGACGAAAGTGCAGGGCAAAAAAACGGGAGATGTGCACGGTATAGCCGATGGAGACCCCCATGGCAAGGAGAACGGGCACGGCGATAAAGGCGCTGTCCATGGTCACCCCGAGCCATCCCTGTATGCCGAAAACAGTGGCAACGGAAAAGGTAATGACAAGGAGAGCCCCTGTCACACCCTGTATGGTTCGAAAAATCAGAAGGGAAAGGAGAAAGGCCACGATGGCCCCGATGATGAGGATTTCATGGAGGTCATCCATCATCTCCTTTTCTTTGCGGTAGGCGTAGACGGGCACGCCCGTGGCGGTGAGAGTCACGTTGCTGCTTTTTATTGATGAGACAGCGTCATAGGCGGCCTTCCCTGTTGAAAAGACCGGGTCTGTCTCATCGGGCCACTGGTCCTGCCCGGGCCAGGGTTTCAGCTTTAACTTGATCCAGGCCTGCTTACCGTCGTGGGAAAAGAGTGTTCCTTTTAGAAACCGGTCATTCATGCAGAATTTTTTAAAGCCCTTCAGCCGTGTGTCACTGGCATCGAGGATATTATTTTTAAAGGGAAGGCGCGCGGCGGCAAACTGGGGCCCCTTCAGGGTGGTGAGAGAAATGACCTCTTGCGCCAGGGGTGTCTTTTTTTTGAGAATTTTTCCTGTCCGGTGAATAACCTCCAGTGATTCCCGGGAAAAGACATCATCGCTTTCAACAAGAACCGCCACGGAGTCGGTGGTGTTGAAAAGTTTTTTAAACTTCTCCTGTTTTTCAAGGATGGGGTCGCCCTTTAAAAAAAAGTCTTCGATTTTTACTGACACCTTGAGACGAAAGAGTCCCGGTACCGCCAGGGCCCCTGTCATAATGACAACAAGGAGAAGGGGCCACCTGAAGCGTTGAATGCCGCTGCTTATGGCCGTCAAAGAGGATTTAAAAAGGGGGGAAGTTTTTTTACTTCCCCCCCTGCGAAGCGGGTTCTTCTGTTCCTGGTTCACGCGGTTTTTTCTCCATGGCGCCGTGCAATGGTTTCTTCCATCCATGTGGCGGCCTTTTCTGACATCTCTTCGATTGCCTCACGGGGAAGGGAGCCGTCTTTGTTGAGGGGCGGCGGCATGATGGGTTCGCCGATTTCGAGATTGATACGGATCCAGGCAGGGCCCATCAACTTCCCCCTGAACTTTCTTCTTTTTATTATATACACCATGGGTATAATGGGGGCCTGGTGCCTGCAGGCAAGAATAAAGGCTCCGGGCCTGAAGCGGTGAATGGTCTGGCTCAGGAGAACAAGATCACCTTCAGGAAGAAAATGAATGTGATGTTTTTTCGCCAGGGCCTCTCCTACGGGACCGCTTATCATGGCAAGGCCCTCTTTCCCGGCTGGTATGGGGAAGGCGCGGTGTATCCGCAGCAGACGTCGGGCGTAGGGGACCTCGAAGTTGCGCTGCGCCACCGCGGTATGCAGTGCCCTTGGGAGAACAACAAAGTTGGCTAAGACCGTGTCAAAGTAGTGACAGTGGTTGGAGATGGTAATGCATCCCTGTTTACGCAGTATCTTTAGATTTTTTCTTCCCTTTACCCTGAATCCGAAGAAGAGGGCACAGAAGAGAACAAGTATGTAACTGATGAGAAAGGGGACCGTTACCAGAAGGTCATACCACCACTGGGTGTAGATAAAGGTGAAGGGTTTGCTGAAATCGATTTTTTTACTGTTGTTGACCTGAATGATTTTTTCCTTTGGGATTTCCGGTCGTTTTGCAATGTTCATGGTATCGTCTCCATTGTTTTGCGTAGATTAGACGCGCCCGGCTGCGGGTACTTTTTGGGGGATCCTCTCTATTGTTCTGTCACTGATAGTTGAAAAGGGTATTTCTTCGTTGCAGGCGTAGTAGGCAATGATATCCTCGTAGAGTGTTTCCATGGCATCGATGCAGGTGTCCATGCGGTAGTTTTTCGCCATCTGCAGGGCCTTCTTTTTCAGGTTTTTCAGTTCGTCTCGATTTTCGTACCAGTAATCGATGAGACTGGCAAGGTCGTCGGCATTGTCCATTTCAAAGAGGAAACGCCGGTCAAGGGCAAACTGGGGCGCTGCGCTGTAGGGGCTGTTCCCGATAAGACAGGGAAGGCCGCATCCGATAGCTTCAAGGCATGAAAGGCTTTCCAGTTCTACTACAGAGGCATGCAGGTAGAGGTCTGAGGTGTTCAGGTAGAGGAGCTTGTCTTCCTGGGAGACATACTCGATAAGGGGTTTCACGGGAAGTTTTTTCCCCTTTTCACGCAGTTTTTCTGAATTTTCACCCTTTCCGCAGAGGAGGAGCTGAATTTTGTTTTTATATTTTGACCGCAGAACGCCCTCGATGAGAAGGTCCTGCCGTTTTTCCAGGGCGTGGCGGCCGATATTGCTGATAACAAATTTATCTCCAAACCAGGAGGGACGTTTCATTTTCTGCGGGACATATTCCCTGGGAATCCCGTTGGAAACGACCTGGCAGAAAGCCTTGCTTCCATGTTCTGTCACCAGGTCTGCGGCAAAGCGGGAGGGGCAGTGGAGCACTTCCACCTGTTTAAAGAGGCAGAAGTTGAAAAGGGCATGAAACATTTTTTCCATGAGGGAAGATTCCTTGCCCATGGCGGAAATCACGTTCTGGGGCTGTACGTGACATGCCCCCAGGACGGGTATGTTCATTTCCCTGGCAATTTTAGCCGTGCGCCGGGACATGAAGAAGGGAAACTGTATCTGCACCAGGTCTGCCCCTTTAAAGGCTTTTTCAAGAATTTTTCTTTTTGCCTTTCCAAAGAGCATGCCCATGTTTTCAAGGGATTCCCTGACCGTGGGCAGATAGTAGCCCGGTATCTCATGGAATTCAAAATTTTCCCCTTGATGGCTGCCTGTAGCAACAACGACAATTTCGTGTCCTCTGTTTCTGAGTTCTTCGGCAAGTCGTTTCGTGGCGACAACTCCGCCGTTTCCTTCGTTCCAGGTGTCAATGACAAAGACCAGTTTCATAATCCTCACCTTTTTTCTGATTGAATTTATTTTGTTATTCTTATGTTGAAATAAAAATCCCCCTCAATCCCTCTTTGACCAGGCGCGAGCAATGTCCTGACGGGGTTTTTTAACTAGTGCCCCCTCCGGGGGTCAGGGGGCTTTTAAAGCGATTTATATTATGCCTTAAAATAAATTAATTGTTTATTTTAATTAACTGGTTAATTATCGTGTTTAAGGCATTTTGTCAACTCAAATATAGATAAACCTGACCATAATCAAACGTTGACTTTTCCATGCCGGCGGTGTATTCTTATTCTATTAAACACATGAATGAAGAAAAGATGTCACTGAACCGGATTATTTTTATATTTTTTTAGAAACAGGCAGGTGAAAAAAAGAAGGGATGAAGAGTTTATGTGACATAAAATTGCTTGATTTTTCTTTTCCACCTTCGTAGTGTTGCCTTCAGGGCCGAAATGTTAGGGACAGAAGAGGATTTAGAAATAAAAATATTTTAGTGAGACTCCCTCTGGGGAATGGGGGGCAGGCCGGTATCAGTTAATATGAGCGTGGTTGTAATACCAGTTTATTTCAGAGGCAGAAGGTGTCATGAGCAACAGTGAACTCTATTCAAAAATTATTGCCCGGTCTGTTGACCATATTTTTAAAAAATTTCTCCAGGATGAGAGTATAGAGGAAGTATACGATTCGTATTCTGGTGAAGAAAATCACCAGGTAGCCGTTGAAATCGACGGTACACTGCAGGGGGAAATCGTTATTAATCTTCCTGATCCGACGCTTGCTCTTTTGACAAAAAAATTTATCGGTAACAGAAAGAGTGCGAAAAAACATTATGGCGATGTTGCCGGTGAAATTGCCAATCTTATTACCGGGACCTTTGCCAACCAGCTGCAGTTCGATGATTATGATATCGTTCTTTCTCCCCCTGAATTTAATGACGATCCAATATTGATGAAGGCCCTCTATGATAATGTAAATCTCTCCTTCAGTTCATCCTTCGGGGGATTTGATATCGATCTCTACTATAAAGAAGAAGAATAGGAAACGATCCCTTTCTGATGCACTTTCTTGATACGGCAATCATTGTTACCTATTTCGTCCTGAGTCTCGGGGTGGCCCTTTTTTTTTCCAAAAGGGCCGGTAAAAGCTCTGAGGAATTTTTTCTTTCAGGGCGAAAGCTCCCCTGGTGGATTGCCGGAACCACCATGGTTGCCACTACTTTTGGCGCTGATACACCTCTTGCGGTGACAGAACTGGTAGGTACTAAAGGTATTGCCGGCAACTGGCTCTGGTGGAACATGGTGGCGGGCACGGTATTGACGGTCTTCTTTTTTGCCCGCCTCTGGCGCCGGGCGAATATTCTCACTGATGTAGAATTTATCGAGATCCGCTACCGCGGCAGGCCCGCGGCATTTCTACGTGGTTTCAGGGCCCTCTATCTCGGTATTTTTATGAATGTCATTATCATGGGGTGGGTCAATGTTGCCCTGGCCGAGGTTTTAAAGATAATTTTTGGTATTCCCCAGGAGCAGGTTCTTCCCTGGATATTCGGGGCCATGATTCTCGTTGGTATCTATTCAGCAGTCTCCGGCCTCTGGGGTATTGCCTTCACGGATATTCTGCAGTTTGTTGTGGCCATGGCGGGGTGTATTATCCTCGCGGATGTGGTTCTCGGCCTTCCCGGCATGGGGGGTATGGCGGGGCTGATAGATAAACTTCCCCCTGAAACTCTTAATTTTTTCCCGAAGATTGGGCCCACCGCCGGTGATGCTGTTACGGGACTGTTTACCATTTCGGCATCGGCCTTTCTTGCCCATGTTCTGGTGCAGTGGTGGGCGTCATGGTATCCAGGGGCCGAACCGGGAGGGGGAGGCTATGTCGCCCAGAGGATGATGTCGGCAAAGGATGAACGCCACAGCCAGCTGGCGACACTCTGGTTCAGCATAGCCCATTATGCCCTGCGTCCCTGGCCCTGGATCATTGTGGCCCTGGCGGCACTGGTCCTCTATCCCGACCTGGGTGCTGACGAGAAAAAGGCGGGTTTTGTCCTTGCCATGCGTGACCATCTGCCCCCGGGACTCCTGGGGCTTCTCGTGGCGGCCTTTCTTGCCGCATACATGTCCACCATTTCCACCCATCTCAACTGGGGCTCGTCATTGATTTCTACCGCCGTTTTGTAAAAAAAGACGGTACTGAAAAACACTATGTTCTCGCCTCCCGCGTGGCAACCCTTGTTATGGTGCTGATTGCGAGTCTCCTGGTCCTGGTGATTCAATCAATCTCCGGGGCCTGGTCATTTATCATCGAGTGCGGTGCCGGCCTGGGGCTGGTGCTGATTCTCCGCTGGTACTGGTGGCGCATCAATGCCTGGGCGGAGATTACCGCCATGGTGGTCCCCTTTGCGGCCTTTCCCCTGAGCCGTTATTTGTTCGATTTAAAGTTTCCTGAATCACTCTTTTTTATTGTAGGGGTCACAACATTGGCCTGGGTTGCGGTCATGTTTTTAACGGGTCCTGAAGATGAAGGAGTCCTGAGTGAGTTCTATGAACGTGTGCGCCCTGGAGGTCCAGGTTGGAAGAGGTTCAACGGGGGGGAAGAAAATTCCCTGTTGCCCCTTTTTCTGCACTGGATTCTGGGTCTCTTTCTTGTATACATTTCTCTCTTTGCCATCGGAAAGCTTGTTCTGCTTCAGTACTTTCAGGGTATCATTCTTTCCTCTGTCGCGGTGGTTATTTTTCTTCTTCTTGCTTTTCTTCTAAAAAGGGATTACCGGTAACTTTCTTTTGACGTGTACCGGTCAGTCTTTTGTCACTACGGGAAAAGTTTTCTATTTTCCTTGCAATTGCTGAAATTACCGGTAGACTATAAAAACAGAATAACTACTAAAAGGGCAGGTGCGTCTATGTCACCGAGAGATGATCTGAAAAAGATTTATTCTGCCGCCATTGATGCTGTTGATCCCTACCGGGCAGTGAAAAACAGTCTCAAAAGAGAGGGAGACCGTCTTTTCCTGGTAAGGGGGAAGGAGACCCTGGCGGAGTATGACCTGAAGAGTTATGAAAGGATACTCGTTCTCGGGGCGGGAAAGGCAACGGCGCCCATGGCACGAGCGGCTGAAGAGATCCTGGGAGGATATCTCAGCGGCGGATGCATCGTAGTAAAATACGGTTACACTGAAAAGTTGAACCGCATAGAGACCAGGGAAGGGGCCCATCCCGTTCCTGATGAGGCGGGGAACCGTGCCGCAGAAGAGATTTTCAGTATCGCCCGTGATGCCGGGGAGAAGGACCTTCTCCTTTCCCTTATTTCCGGCGGCGGGTCAGCCCTTCTTCCACTTCCCCCCGAGGGGATAACCCTTGAAGAGAAACAGGCAACGACAGACCTTCTCCTGAAAAGCGGCGCCACCATCCATGAGATAAATTCAGTACGCAAGCATCTTTCCCGCATAAAGGGGGGGAATCTCGCCCGCGCCGCCTCATCCGCAACGGTTATCAACCTGATGATCTCTGACGTGGTGGGGGATGTCATGAGCGTTATCGCCTCAGGGCCCTTTGTGGCTGACACCTCGACCTTTTCCGGTGCCGTAAAAATACTGCAAAAGTACGGGCTCACGGAGAAGGTACCCGGTGCGGTCGTGGAGTATCTAAAAAAAGGCGCAGGGGGGGAAGTTAAAGAAAATCCTGCCGCCGGGGACAGCCTTTTCAAAAAAGTCACTAATGCCGTGGTGGCTTCTAATATTATTGCCCTTGAAGCGGCCGCTGCCGCTGCAGAAGAAGCAGGATACAATACCTGTATCCTCTCATCACTGATCGAGGGTGACACAAGGGAAACCGCTTTCTGGCATTCAAGAATTGCCGGGGAGGTTATTGCCACAGGACATCCCGCCCATGCTCCCGCATGCATTGTCAGCGGGGGAGAAACAACGGTCATTGTTACCGGCAACGGCCTGGGGGGCCGTAACATGGAA
The DNA here is from genome assembly GCA_964534225.1 of uncultured Leptospirales bacterium. GTDB lineage: Bacteria > Spirochaetota > UBA4802 > UBA4802 > UBA5550 > CAZHNW01. Next base: position 118,699 of record CAZHNW010000002.1, read on the forward strand.
TTCGCCCTTCAGGCGGCGCCCCTGATTGCGGGAAACAGCAGGGTGATTATGGCAAGTATTGGCACAGACGGAACAGACGGCCCCACAGACGCGGCAGGGGCACTGGTAGATGGAACCACCATGAAAAGGGCAGCGGCGGCAGGCCTGGTCACTGAAGATTACATGGAAGATAATGACAGTTACAATTATTTTAAAAAAATTAATGACCTTATTGTAACGGGGCCGACCAATACTAATGTCATGGACATTCGTATTGTACTTGTGACAGAATGATTTTTTCGTAACGACTGGATTTTTTGATAAAAGGTGGTGATACTTTTGCCGAAAATTGAAGAGTCAGGGTATATCCAGGCACGGTACACGAAATCGATTTTATGTCGTATGACGTTTACGGAAACGGAATCTGTTATAAAAAGCATGACCGGATTAATTTTAGTAATTTTATAAAAAAGATGTTGCTAATTTTATCAGAATTGTTTATACTTCCATCCGTATAAGTCGAATAGCCGGGCATGGAAGCCCTGATATTAAATGAATTTATCATACTTGAGTAATTGAGGAGTCGTATTATGAAAACTGGCAAAGTTATTAAGGGATTGTCTCTTGTCATGCTTACAGCTTTTGTTGCATCATCAATGGCTTTCGCGCAGACTGACACCGCGAAAAAGAAGGAAGTAACCAAAAATCCTGATGGATCCTACAGTTCCACAAAATACAATGAAGCTGAAAGGCCCGAAGATTCATATCTGGCGAAGTTTCATGCCCATGATGTTGCAGGAAAACTTATGAAGAAGAATCTCGAGCAGATATATCTTTTGAAGGTTGTCGTATCAAACTTCAAAGACAAGGGCTGGGAATCTGACTACAAAAAGTGCTATGAAGGCTATAAAAAAGCAATGGAGTATTATTATCAGCGCAATATAATCTACGCCCGTGTTGAATTTGAGAATAATAAGAAAGACATCACCGATCTCCTGACAAAGATTATTGCCGATTATAAGAAAGAGACGAACGCGATGCTTGAGATTTGTGTTGATAAAATCATGATGCTTCACCTTCAGGAAACAACACGCTCAGATCCCAACAAGAATCGGGAGCTGCATCATAACCAGATGAGACTGAGGGTCTCATACGGTCAGATGGATGATGCCAGGCGTTCAACTATTGACAGAAATCTCGAGACAGCCCTGTATCACTACAGGGTCGCCAAGACATATGCCATTAAGATAATCGAAGAGCTTTCTCCCCCCAATGAAGCTCAATCAATAAAAGATAAGTACAAGGTTCATAAGGCAGATAACCTCAACAGAATTTTTGAAAAATCAGCTTCTAATTCAGGTGGAGGAAAGACTGCCCCTGCAAACTAAGCAATTGAACACCTATCTTCTATACAGGGGAATAATCATTATTCCCCTTTTTTATTAAAATGAGCAAAAAACGAATTTACCACATTTCTGTAATTTTTTTCTTTTCACTTTTTTTCCTTTTTACGACTTCACAGGTACCAGAGTATGAATTCCCTGTTTACCGGGTTGTCATTGATCCGGGACATGGTGGTGTCTCAATGAAGCCTCGAAAAAAATATGGTGATCGTTATGACCCTGTTACAGGGAACTACCTCGACGATTTCAAAGAAGGGGCGGCACGGGGACGATTGTGGGAGCATAAAATTGTACACCGTATCGGAAAAAAGGCCATGGATATTTTAAAGTACTGTGCCCCGGGAGAGGATTTTGACAGGTTCAGAAAAATTATTAAAAAGTATCATAAGGGGGAAGTCAAAAGGATCTATATACTATCAATGATCAGCCGGGGGAAGTCAATAACCCGGAAAGATGCCGGGAACATGAAAGAGCCTAATGGGGAGTTCAGACTATTTGATTTTCCCGGTCATAACGGTAAAATGAAAAAAGGAAGGATTTCCCGCATAAATGAATTCAGGCCCCAGCTGGTTCTGTCTCTACACCTGGCCGGCTCGGCCCCGCGCCGCTACCGTGGCATGAACCCGATACTGGTTGCTCCCTACAGCATGATGAGTAAAGGCCTTGAATACCTGCAGGGAAAAAGGAAAAAGCGTTCATTTTTTTATAACCATAAAATGAATGACTGGTTCGAGGAATCAAACAAGCGCAGTTCCTTCGAATGGTTTCTCAATGATACAGCCCTTTACTTTATCGGATATCCCCTGAAAAGAAACAGGAAGGTAAATGTAAATGAATTTAAGGGGTACCGTTACAATATGGTCTCCTGGGCGTACAAAGATGATCCGGGGTGGGAAAAGAGAGCCAGAAAACACCCTGCCGGTTCTCCCTATTCCCGTGATTATAAAAAATTCAAAATGGAAGGAAAGTTTTGGAAGCGTGAGCAGGCAAAGTTTGAGGAGTACCGGCGTCAGGGGGGTATTGAAGGTTTCGGAGGCGATAACGCCTATGCGTCATATGAACTGATCCGTTACATGCTGACGGCATTAAAACAGAGGGGAATCCAGGGGCGTTCATACTGCCCGGGCAAGTCCTATGTATCTACGTGGATACTGCCTCTTCATGTGAATGCAGTCTGTGCTTTCATAGAGCTTGGTTACCTGAATCGCTGGCGCGACAGGAGAATATTAACCAGAAACGAGGATGACCTGGCAGAAGGAATCGCTGTGGGCATTTATTCTCTTATGACCGGTATTGAACCCCGAGACCGGAATTTCAAACACCGGCCGAAGGGAAAAAGGATTGACCTTCAAAAGTATCAGATTTCTACTGATAAGAGCTATTTCGATGCAGTAACGGGTGATTGAATCAATGCAGAAATTCCTGCTTCTGGCAATGACAGTTTTTTTCCTGCTGCCCCTGAATGCAGCTGGTCCCGATGATGTAAACAGTCTTTTTATCAGGGCGGCAGCACGGGCGAAAAAATCAGTTGTTCATATTGTTATTTACGACAGACACCTGAGAAGGGGAAGGGAAATGTTCCGCAAGGTGGCCAATGCGAGCGGCACTATAATTACCCGCAGCGGCTATGTTGTTACCAATTACCACGTTGTCTCCAGAGGAAATTTTTACCGTATTACTACATCTGAAGGACGGGAATATGATGCCGCCTCAGTGGGAACAGGTAAAATGTTTCTCGCCGATGTGAAGACGGATATCGCCCTTTTAAAAATTGACAGCAGGGGAGGAGAACGCTTTGACCCTGTCACCTTCTCCGGGGGTGAACCACTGCAGGAGGGGGAATGGGTCATTGCCATTGGCAATCCCTATGGCCTTTCTCAGTCTATAACAGGCGGCATTGTTTCGTCAACGGGGAGAAATAATATCGGTTTTGCCGATATAGAGGATTTCATACAGTCAGATGTTTCCATCAATCCCGGGAATTCCGGGGGGCCCCTGATTAACCTGAAGGGGGAGATGGTGGGCCTCAATACGGCCATACGCTCTGTTTCCGGGGGGTTTCAGGGTATCAGTTTTTCTATTCCCTCTAAGATCGTGAAGCATGTCTGTTATGAACTGAACAGGCATGGCCGCGTACGGCGGGGCTGGCTCGGGTTTATCGCAAGGGAAAACCACTCCGGGGGAAGAAACTTTACGAAAGAAGTTGAAATAATCAGCATCGTTAAAAAATCGCCTGCCGAAAGGGCGGGCCTTCGCCGGGGTGATATCGTCAGGTTTGTTGACGGCCGAAAGATTAAGTCCCTGTCTACCCTTATAACCTACGTGGGGAAAAAACCCGTGGGATCACCACTGAAGATAGTTATTTCCCGTGACGGTAAGCTGCACCCCTATAACCTGACGTTGCGGGAGAAACGGCATTTTAATCGTCTCAGGGAAGTTCTGCAAATCCTCTTTACCCGCTACGGCCTTGAGGTAAATGACGCTGTTTCTTCAAGGGGTATAACTGTCTCCTATGTATCCCCGCGTAATATGCACGCAGACGTAAGAAAGGGTGATATTATTGTAGGAATGAACGGTATGCAGGTCAGGTCTCTTGATGATTTTGTTAAAAAACTGTACCGCTGCAAAGCGCGCCTTAAGTCCCTGGAAATATACCGCGATACACGGTTCCATGAAATATTTTTCAGCAGTCAAAAATACAGAGACTGAGGGTTGATAAGATGAAGAAAAGGGGTATCATTTTTTTCCTGCTGTTTGTTTTCTGCACTTCCCTTGCGGGGGAGGAACAGGAAAGAAAGCTTACAGTGGCAGATACTGCCTTTTATAAAAAACTGCGAAGCACGGCGGTTATTTCACGAGATGCCTTTTGTGATAATCTTGTCAATTCTCTTGTACAGGGGCGCGGAGAGGTGAAAGCCCTGCACAGCATGAAAAGATACAGGAAAAGGTTTATGGTGATAGTCTCAGACAGTGAAGCGGAAAAATACGGCTTGACCCTTCAGTACTTTATTTTTTTTGATAACAGGGAATGGGAAAAAATTCTTGTTCCTGGAGCAATGTTTGATTTTAAGGGTCAGTGTATGAATATTACACCCCTTGATACACGGCGCGGTTCATATATAATTGACCTGGTACTTGAACACGGCGCCCTTTTGATTCAGTAGAAAACCCTGAGGGTAAAATTTGAGAAATGGAGTAGAGTGATGAAAGATTTAAAACAGGCGTATAAAACAGTTATGGATGATAATTTTCCCGATGAAATGACCGTCACCTTTGGTGACCAGAAACTGGTATATAGAAAAAGGGCCTGGAAAATCGATGAAGATGGTACCATTATTGAAAAGGGTCTGCGCTATGGAGAAAACCCGGGACAGGAATCGGCAATGTATGAACTGGTAAACGGCAACCTTGTCCTGGGGGGATGTTCATTCATAAAGGCGGGCATGTCGCTCACCAGCGGTATCAGTGAAGATGACATGCTGCAGTTTGGCAAGCATCCGGGAAAGATAAACCTTACCGATATTGATAACTCACTGAATGTATTGAAATACCTCACCGACAAGCCCGCCTCTGTTATTGTGAAACATAACAATCCCTGCGGTGTTGCCTTTGGTGGGAATTGTGCCGAAGCCTTTTCAAGGTCTTTCCGGGCAGACAGGATTGCGGCATTCGGCGGCTGTGTCGCCCTGAACAGGACCGTTGACAAAGAGACTGCGGAACTCATCGCGGAGCAGTATCTCGAAGTCGTTGTTGCCCCGGATTATGCCGGCGAGGCCGTGGAAATTCTTAAAAAAAGAAAGAACCTGAGGATTGTAAAAATTAATCGTATCGACCGTCTCGAGGAATATAAAAATACACGTTTTGTCGATTTCAAATCTCTCATCGATGGCGGCCTTATTGTGCAGCAGTCTCCCCTCAACGTGGTACAGGGTAAAGACGACCTCAAGCCCGCTGTTACTGAATACAAGGGAAAGACCTATGAGATCGAACGACTTCCTACTGATAAAGAATACCAGGACCTTCTTTTCGGCTGGTACGTAGAGCAGGGGGTAACATCAAATTCTGTTATCTATGTAAAAGACGGGGTGACTGTCGGTATCGGAACGGGAGAACAGGACCGGGTCGGTGTTGCTGAAATTGCCGTTTACAAGGCCTATACCAAGTATGCAGACCTTCTCTGCTTTGATCGCCATGGTATTCCCTACAAGCAACTTGAGCTTGAAGTAAAGAGGGACGAACGGCCCGAAAAGGAGATGATCGAAATCGATGAAGAGACCGATGCCGCACGGGGAGGCCTTATCGGGGCCGCCGCGGTGTCTGACGCCTTTTTCCCTTTCCGTGACGGTGTTGCGTTGCCATGGTGGTAGTCGATATCCAGGATGGCAATTCTACCAAACATGCTC
>CAZHNW010000003.1:0-24570 GCA_964534225.1 uncultured Leptospirales bacterium
CAGTGTCAAAGTTAACAGGACAACGGATACGAGTAAAGTTGAGATCCTTCGATGCGAAGCTGCTCGATCAATCAGCCGAAAAGATTGTCGCTACGACAAACAGAAGTGGTGCAAAGATAGCCGGGCCGGTACCCCTGCCTACAAAGATCGAAAAATTCTGTGTGCTTCGTTCACCGCATGTAAACAAAAAGTCTCGAGAACAGTTCGAGATTCGGACCCACAAGAGACTCATTGATATTATTGATCCCAACTCTGATACTGTTGAAGCTTTAATGAAACTTGAATTGCCGGCAGGCGTTTCTGTAGATATTAAGTCTTAACAGTTTTCGTATTTTTGAATAAACAGTTAATTGTAATTTTGAATTGAAATTTCTCAGTTTAATTCTGAAGAAGATATACTATTGGTTAAACGGGTTAACGTGATGAAAAGAGCACTAATAGGCAAAAAGATAGGGATGACGCAGTTCATTCAGGAAGATGGAACTTCTGTTCCGGTGACTGTCTGTGAGCTCGGGCCCTGTGTTGTGGTGCAGAAAAAAACAGGTGAAAGGGACGGTTACTCAGCTTTAAAGCTCGGGTATCAGGATACCAGGGAACAGCGTCTGACTTCCCCCATATTAAAGGATCTTAAAAAGAAAGGGATTTCACCAAAGAAAGTACTGAGGGAAGTTGATATTTTCGATGAGTCTCTCGAAGTGGGCAATACAGTTGATTGCTCTATTTTTAACGATGAGGATGTAGTTCAGGTTACGGGAGTGTCCAAGGGGCGTGGTTTTGCCGGTGTTATAAAACGTCACGGTTTTGGCGGCGGTCGTATGACTCACGGATCTCATTTTCATCGCGCTCCCGGTTCAATTGGAGCCTGTGCTTATCCCGGTGAAGTATGGAAGGGGCAGAAGATGCCCGGTCATTACGGGACCCAGAAAACAACAGTGAAAAATCTTAAAATTGTTAAAGTGTTACAGGATAAAAACATTGTCCTGATCAAAGGTGCGGTACCCGGAACCAGGAATTCAATTATTACGGTCAGGGAAAAATAGTCGGACAGGTAACGAGCAATGAAAATTGACAAATATTCAAAGGATGGGAAGGTCATCGGACAGATTGAAGTTTCTGATGATGTTTTTAATTCTGAAGTTAATGATGTACTTATATATGAACTGATAAAGGCAGCAAACGCTAACCTGCATCAGGGAACCCATAAAACCAGGGAGCGTGCTGAGGTGCGTGGCGGAGGAAGTAAGCCCTGGCGTCAGAAAGGAACGGGGCGCGCGCGTGCCGGTACGACGAGATCTCCAATATGGGTTGGCGGGGGGACTGTTTTCGGTCCACGTCCCAGGGATTATCGTATAGATCTTCCCCGCAAGGTTAAAAAGGCAGCCTACAGGTCACTTTTTTCTCTAAAGGCAAAAGAGGGAAGTCTTAAGATTGTGGAAGATTTTACCGTTGAGGGTAAAACAAAAGAAGTTGCCGCAATAGGGAAAGCCCTTCAGGTCAATAAGGCTGTTCTCATTACCGATAACGAGGACCAGCTATTGAAAAGAGCGATCAGAAATATTCCCTGGTTTTCATATAATAATGCAAAGCGTGTTTCCGGCAGAGATATCTTCTATTCAAAAGAAGTGGTGATAACTGAAAGCGCCCTTCAGGTACTTAATGAGAAGTTCGCGAAGGTAGGGAAGTAATGAATACAAATGATGTTTTGATAAGACCTATCATTTCCGAAAAAACAACCGAGATGATGGAAATTAATAAATATGTCTTTGAAGTAGCTATGAATTCAAACAAGCTCATGGTTCGACAGGCGGTAAAAGAACTTTTTGGGGTTCAGCCTGAACGTGTCAATGTCATGCGGGTTCGTGGTAAGAGAAAACGGATCAGGTACCAGTATGGAAAAACTGCAGCCTGGAAGAAGGCTATCGTAACTCTCAAAGAAGGGGATAAGATTGATATCTATGATGTTAAATAGAGTTTGTTAGAGAGTTTATTAACAGATTTGCAGCGGGTATAAAAAATGGGAATAAAAAAATATCGACCAATAACACCAACATCCAGATATAAGACTGTTCTGGATTTTTCGGAAATTACTACAGACAAGCCCTTGAAATCTTTGACAAAGGGCAAAAAAGAACACGCTGGCCGCGGCTACAAAGGTCAGGTGTCGGTACGTCGCAGAGGCGGTGGACATAAAAGAAAATACCGTATTATTGATTTTAAGCGCGATAAATACAATGTTGAAGGTAAAGTTGCTTCAATTGAGTATGATCCTAACAGGAGCTCAAACATTGCCCTTATTCACTATGTTGATGGCGAGAAAAGGTATATCATTGCTCCCGCCGGTCTTAAGGTTAGTGATAGAGTAATGTCCGGTGAGAATGTAGAGATAAAATCAGGTAATGCAATGCCATTGAATAACATACCTCTTGGTTCAGCTATATATAATATTGAACTTACCAGGGGAAAGGGCGGACAGCTGGTCAGATCAGCAGGTGCATACGCTATTTTAACTGCCAAAGAAGGTAACTACTGCCTTGTGAAACTTCCTTCTGGTGAAATCAGAAGAATACATAAAGACTGCTATGCAACCTATGGCGAAGTGGGAAACAAAGACCATCAGAATATAACCATTGGTAAGGCCGGACGCTCACGGTGGATGAACAAGAGGCCAAAGGTTAGAGGTGTTGTTATGAATCCTATTGATCACCCCATGGGTGGTGGCGAAGGTAAATCTTCAGGTGGTCGACATCCTGTCTCTCCCACTGGTATCCCCGCCAAGGGATATAAAACAAGGAAAAAGCATAAATACAGTGATAAATATATCGTTAAGAGAAGGAAATAAGCATGGCACGATCAATTAAAAAAGGTCCTTTTATTGACATCAAACTCTATAAAAAAATTCAGGAAATGAATGCCTCGAGCAGTAAAAAGGCGATTAAAACATGGTCCCGTAGATCAACTATTTTTCCTGAAATGATTGGTCATACACTCATGGTACATAATGGGAAGAATTTTATCCCTGTTTATGTTTCAGAAAATATGGTAGGACACAAGCTTGGTGAATTTGCTCCCACCAGAACATACCGGGGACACACCAGTAAGGATGACAAAATAGCCAAAAGGAAGAAGTAATGGAATCAATAGCTTTTTCAAAAAATAATCGAGTATCGGCCAGCAAGGCTCGGCTTGTAGCCAATGAAGTCAGGGGATTCGCACTTCCTGAGGCTCTGGATGTTTTAAAGGCGATGCCTCAGAAATCAGCTGGCCTTATATTGAAAACCCTTTATTCTGCGGGTGCAAATGCTAAATATAAAGATCCGAGTATTATTGAAGAAAATCTTTATATTAAGAAAATTTGTATTGACGAAGGACCCACGCTGAAGAGATTTAGACCTCGTGCCCGTGGGCGCGCTTCCCGTATCAGAAAAAGAACCAGCAGCATTTTGATAGTGCTTTCGGATGAAAACTAGGTAGAAGGATATATATATGGGTCAGAAAGTAAATCCAATAGGAATTAGGCTTGGGATCACCAGAACCTGGGATTCAATCTGGTATGAAGATAAGAAAAGTTATGCAAAAAATCTTCATGAAGATTTTGCCATCAAAAAGCATATTCAAAAAACCAGGAAAAATGCAGGCATTGCCCGTATTACCATTGAAAGGTTTCCTGACAGGGTGAATGTCAATATCAATGCAGCACGACCTGGTGTTCTCATTGGTAAAAAGGGTGTCGATATCGAGGCTTTGAAAAAAGAACTTCAAAAGATTGCCAGCAAAAATGTATATATAAATATCGTCGAAGTTAAAAAACCGGAGAGAAACTCAAAGCTTATAGCTGAACAGATTGCATCACAGCTTGAAGGCCGGTTTCCCTATCGAAGGGCTGTTAAACAGGCGATAACCAATGCCATGAGAAGCGGTGCCCAGGGAATCAAAATTGTTATTTCAGGACGTTTGAACAATGCGGAAATGGCAAGAACTGAAGTTTATAAAGATGGAAGAATTCCCCTTCATACACTGAGGGCCGATATCGATTATGGATTCGCAGAGTCTCTGACCTCATTCGGTATTACTGGAATCAAGGTCTGGATATACAACGGAAATGTTCTTTCAAATGAACAGGAAAGTGAAGAAGACAAGTATACTGTCAAACGAAAGACTAAATAACTGTTAAGAATATATTAGATTAAAAGGTTATCCGCCATGTTAATGCCAAAAAGAGTTAAACATAGAAAAGTCCAGCGAGGAAGAATGACAGGTAAGGCCCTGCGGGGCGCCAGTGTTTCTTTTGGAGAGTTCGGGCTCAAGACAGTTGAAACGGGAAAGATAACCAGCAGGCAGATAGAAGCTGCTCGTGTTGCCATAACAAGGAAGGTAAAGAGAGGCGGAAAGCTCTGGATACGTATTTTCCCCGATTTTCCTTACACCAAAAAGCCGGCTGAAACCAGGATGGGAAAAGGTAAGGGAAATCCCGAAGGATGGGTGGCAAAGGTTAAACCCGGAAAGATAATGTTTGAGATTGCGGGTGTTGATGAAGAACTTGCACGTAAGGCTTTCAAAAGTGCTTCAAATAAACTGCCGGTAAAAACAAAATTTGTGACAATAAAATAGGTTATACAGGGTATCGGGAGATGAAAGGAAAACTCGAAGAATTGACAATAGAAGAACTTGAAAAGAGCCTTGCAGAGTCAAAACAGGAATTAAGGAAACAAAGATTTCTTTCAGTTACCAGCAAGGCAGAAGATCCCAAAAAGATTCGTGAGCTTAAAAAACATATAGCGCGTATACATACTATAAAAAATGAAGCCAAGCTCGGGATCAGGATTAAGTAAGTAAAGAGAATCGGAGTAATATAATAATATGGAATCAAGTAGGAAACAACTGATCGGAAAAGTCGTTAGTAACAAGATGGATAAAACCGTTGTTGTTGAAATCGAAAATCTCGTAATGCACTCTCTTTATAAGAAATCTGTTCGCAGGAGCAAAAAGGTAAAGAGTCATGACGAGCGCAATGAGTGTTCCATTGGCGACACTATCAAAATAGAAGAAACGCGGCCTTTATCAAAAGATAAGCGTTATCGACTTGTTGAAATTGTAGAAAAAGTTAAATAGAGGACTCAAAATGATACAGGTAGAAACCATGCTTGATGTCGCCGATAACAGCGGCGTGCGAAAAGTTCAGTGTATTAAAATTCTCGGTGGTACCCGAAGAAGATATGCCTCCGTTGGTGATATAATTGTCGTAGCTGTTAAAGATTCTCAACCTTCATATGGACTCAAAGATTCAACAGGAAAAAAAGTTCATACAAAGGCTGTTCTCAAAGCTGTTGTTGTTCGTACCAAAAAACCTGTAAGGCGTAAAGATGGTTCTTATATTAAATTTGATGATAACGCTGTGGCAATTATTGATGCAAAAGGGGAGCCAAGAGGCTCACGTATTTTCGGGCCTGTCGCAAGAGAGCTTCGAGAGAAAAATTTTTTAAAAATCGTTTCTCTTGCTCCTGAAGTGCTTTAAAGGTGATTGGAAATGAAGACGAAGTTAAAAGTTAATGATCAGGTAGTTGTAATCTCTGGTGCAGACAGGGGAAAACGCGGTAAAATTCTTTATGTTGATCAAAAGCATGGCCGAGTAGTTGTTGAAGGCATTAATAAAAAGAATAAATTTGTCCGTCCCACACAGGAGAATCCAAAGGGTGGTATCTTGACCAGGGAATATCCTGTCAATATATCAAATGTAATGTATTTTTGTGAGAAATGCAAAAAGGGTGTCAGGATAAAAGCGGTTCATGAAACCGGAAAAACTAAAACCAGAAACTGTATAAAATGCGGAAAGAGTCTTGATAAGTAGGTAATTTTAAAATGACTGCCAGATTAAAAGAAGAATATCAGAGTAATATAAAGGACAAACTTTTGAAAGATTTTAATTATAAATCTTCAATGCAGATACCAAAGCTTGAAAAGATTGTTCTTAACGTGGGAATGGGGGATGCTCATTCAAACAGCAATGGATTGACTGCCGTCATAGACGAGTTAACGACCATTACGGGTCAGAAAGCAGTTAAAACAGTCGCTAAAAAATCTATTGCCAATTTCAAAATTCGTGATGGATACGATGTTGGATGCAGGGTCACTCTTCGTGGAGAAAGGATGTATGAGTTTCTTGACCGGCTGATAAATGTTTCATTGCCCAGGGTCAGGGACTTTAAGGGACTTTCTGCGAAATCTTTTGATCCTTTTGGGAATTATAATTTTTCTGTTAAGGAACAGATTATTTTTCCAGAGATCGATTTCGATAAGGTTGATACTATCCATGGTATCAACATAACAATAGTTACTACGGCAAAAACCAAAGACGAGGCGTATGCCCTGTTGAGAGGTTTTAACATGCCATTTAGAGAACAGGGGTAATATTGTGGCAAAAAAAAGTATGATCGCAAAACATCAAAGACCGGGAAAGTTTAAGGTCAGAGAATATAACAGATGCGCAATTTGTGGAAGACCCAGAGGGTATATGCGAAGGTTCGATATGTGCAGAATTTGTTTTCGTAAACTCGCAAGCGAAGGACAAATTCCAGGCGCAACAAAATCTTCTTGGTAATTATTACATTTTCTACTTGGAGCAGGAAAGAGAGATGAGTGGAGTTACAGATCCAATAGCAGATATGCTAACACGAATAAGGAATGCCATACAGGCAAACCATCTTAAAGTCGATATACCTTCATCAAAGATGAAAGTTGCGATTGCAAAGATTATGAAAGATGAAGGCTTTATAAAGAATTATAAAATGCTTGATTCTGCTAATAAACAGAAAGTTCTCAGAATTTATCTGAAATATCCGGCAGTAGATGAGTCTGCAATCGTAAGCCTTAAACGAATCAGTAAACCAGGTAGAAGGGTTTATATTAAGGCTGAAGAATTGAGACCTGTTTATAACAATATAGGTGTCTGGGTGCTTTCTACATCAAAAGGTGTAATCACTAATAAAGCGGCAAAAAAGCTGAATGTTGGTGGTGAAGTAATTTGCGAAATATCATAAATATTATTAGAAAGAAGTGAGTAGTCATGTCTAGAATAGGTAATAAACCGATTGATATTCCTGATAATGTATCAGTTAACATTAATGATTTGACTGTTGCCGTGAAAGGTCCCCTCGGGGAGGACAGTCTTAGTGTTCTTGAGGGGATTACATTAAGCCTTGAGAATAATGTACTTCTGGTGGGCATTGAAAATGATGAAAAGCAGATTGTTGCTTATCAGGGACTTTTTCGTTCACTTATAAATAACATGGTAGTGGGAACATCAAAGGGATTCGAAAAGGATCTTGAAATCGTTGGTGTTGGTTACAGGGCGACACAGCAGGGACAGGATATTCAATTTCAACTTGGTTATTCCCATCCTATCGTTTTTAAAGCCCCTGAGGGAATAACTTTAGAGGTTGTGGATGCCACAAAAGTGAAGATAAAAGGAATTAACAAGCAACAGGTTGGACAGGTTGCTTCAGATATTAGAAAGTTAAGACCTCCTGAACCTTATAAAGGCAAGGGGATTCGATATAAAGATGAATATATCAGAAGAAAAGCCGGTAAAGCAGGTAAATAGTCATGGATAAATTAAAACTTAAAAAGAAAAAGTTGCAAAGGCGAAAATATAGCATCAAGAGAAAATTACGTGCAAATAAAGGTAAACTCCGCCTCTGTATCAGCAGAAGTAACAAAAATTTTTTCGCTCAAATTATTGATGATGAAAAAGGGCATACTCTGATCGGTATTTCTACACTGTCACCTGATTTTAACAATATCAAGGCAAAGAATAATGTAGAAGCCGCAAAAGCTCTTGGTAAAGCAATAGGTGAAAAAGCCCAGGCACAGGGTATTAAAAATGTAATATTTGATCGTAATGGTAACCTCTACCATGGGAAAATAAAGGCATTTGCTGATGCTGCACGAGAGAATGGACTTGAATTTTAGGAGAATGAAGATATGAGTATCAAGCGTCAAAAAGCAAATACCAATGGTATCGAACTTACAGAAAAGATTGTAACGATAAACAGGGTCGCCAAAGTTGTAAAAGGTGGACGACGATTCTCTTTCAATGCTCTTGCAGTAGTAGGCGATGGAAATGGACATGTCGGAGTTGGTTTTGGTAAAGCTAATGAAGTTCCAGATGCCATTGATAAAAGTAAAGAAGATGCCAAAAAGAATGTATATAGGGTTAATCTAAAAAAGAACACTATTCCTCATGAGGTTATCGGCCGGTTTAAGTCAGCCAGAGTAATCCTGAAGCCAGCTGCTCCTGGTACCGGTATAATCGCCGGTGCTACTGTCAGGGCCGTTGTCGAAAGAGCGGGAATAGGTGACATACTGACAAAATCTCAAGGATCACGTAATCCTATAAATATTGTAAAGGCAACTCTTGATGGATTGCTTCAGTTGCGCAGTTTCGAAGAGGCTGCCCAAAAACGTGATATTTCTGTATCTAAATTATTTGAATAACAGGACTGTATAATGGCTAAGAAACTGAAAGTCAAACAAATACGAAGCACAATTTCTTCCAAGCCGAAACAAAGAGCAACTATGAGAGCACTTGGGTTGAGGAAGATGAATGCCGAGCGCATACATGATGATACTGATGTTATCAGGGGAATGATTTTTAAAGTTCAGCACATGGTAACAGTCGAAGAAATTAATGAATAGCGGGATGACAGTCATGGAAAGATATGAGCTGAAAAAACCAGAGTATATAAAGGATAAAAAACGTTTGGGCCAGGGGCGTGGAAGCGGGCTTGGAAAAACGTGTGGGCGTGGACAAGATGGGCAAAAAAGCCGGTCAGGCAGTACTAAGAGGCCATGGTTTGAAGGTGGACAGATGCCCCTCCAAAGAAGAGTGCCGAAACGAGGATTTAATAATATTTTTAAAAAACAGTACCAGCTTATTAATGTTTCTCAGCTCGAAAAAATTTCTGATAGCGAAATCAGTCCTGAAATGCTTCAACAAAAAGGTCTTATCAGAAAAAGCAGTGATCTTATTAAGATACTTGGTAATGGTGAAATAACTAGAAGTATAAAAATAACTGCTGATGCATGTTCTCAGTCTGCACTGGAAAAGATTAAGAACGCTGGTGGCGATATTTTTATAAGAGATTTTGATGCGTCTAAGGGAAAAGTTGCTGAATAGCGATTGAAATAAGGCAATAATATGTCAAGTACGGTTGTTAACATTTTTAAAATACCAGAGTTAAGAAAAAGAATTCTGTTTACTTTATTTGTTCTGGTAGTATATCGTGTTGGTGCTCACATTCCTATTCCCGGAATAAATGTTGCCGCCCTTAAAACTTATTTTTCTGAGGTTCAGGGCGCTGGATTTATGGAGTTCTTTGACCTTTTTTCAGGGGGGGCATTAAAACGATTTACCATTTTTGCTCTTGGTATTATGCCGTATATTTCCGCATCTATTATTATTGATCTTCTTAAAGTTGTTTTTCCATATCTTGAGAATCTTTCGAAAGAGGGTGCTGAAGGGCAGAAAAAGCTTAATTTATATACACGCTATGGAACTGTTCTTCTTTGCGTGTTTCAGTCATTTGCTCTGACATTTTGGATGAAATCCATGCAGACACGGGCAGGGGGAACAGTTGTGCCTCCTGAGGCAGGTATCTCTTTTGTGATTGTGTCTGTTATTGCTATTACCACCGGGACCATGGTACTAATGTGGCTCGGTGAAATTATTACTGAACGGGGGATAGGAAACGGGATTTCCCTTATAATCATGGCGGGTATTGTTGTTCGTGCTCCGCAGGTTGTTGCACAGACAATGAAAAAAATATCCGATACAGGTGAGCCAATTGTCGGCATTATTCTTGCTGGCATATTTCTTCTTGTTGTTGCTGCTTCGATTATGCTTACACTGGGAGCGCGCAGGATACCTGTGCAGTACGGAAAAAAAATGGTGGGAAGAACATCCGTACAACAAACAGCTCAATTTATTCCTTTAAAAGTTAATGCAGCCGGTGTTATACCCATTATCTTTGCATCTGCTTTGCTAATGTTCCCCTCTCAGGTAATTAATATGCTGGGGGGGAGTAAATACCAGTACCTGAATAAACTTCAGTACTGGCTCAGTCCAGGCCAGATTCCATATATGCTTGTATATGCAGGGCTTATAATATTTTTCTGCTTTTTTTATACTGCAATCAGGTTTAATCCGGTTGACATAGCTGATAACCTGAAAAAGTATGGTGGCTTCATTCCAGGAATAAGACCAGGACAGAATACAACAGATTATCTCACGGATATTCTAAACAAGATAACTCTTTCAGGGGCAATTTTTCTGGCTCTAATAGCTGTTGTTCCTGATTTTATTATACGAATATGGCCTGAACAGGTAGCCCCGGGGATGGCTTATCTTTTTGGGGGCACATCACTTCTCATTATTGTTGGTGTTGCACTTGATACCCTTAAGCAAATAGAATCACAGTTGTTAATGCGACATTATGACGGTTTTATTAAGAATAAGAATATAAAAGGACGAAGATAGATTTCGTCCGGTTTTACGAGAAAATTTATGGCTAAAGAAGAACCAATTGAAGTAGAAGGCACTGTTGTTGAACCATTGCCAAATGCTATGTTCAGAGTTAAACTCGATAATGGACATCTTATGCTAGCTCATATTTCCGGTAAAATGAGAATGCATTATATAAGGATACTTGCAGGTGATAAAGTCACTGTTGAATTGTCACCATATGATTTAAAAAGAGGAAGAATAGTTTATCGTTCTAAATGAGATAAATGACCCGGTCGCATTCAATCGGCGTCTTTTTAAGAGGTTTATAATGAAGGTTAGAGTTTCAGTAAAAAAAATGTGCAGCGATTGTCGTGTTATTAAGCGGCATGGGGTTGTTCGGGTGATTTGTAAAAATCCCCGTCATAAGCAAAGACAAAAATTAAGAACTACTAAAAAGCATTAATATTAAGAGGGAATATGGCTAGGATTGCAGGTGTTGATTTACCGAATAACAAGAAAATTGAGATAGCACTCACTTATATCTATGGCATTGGCCCAAGCACATCTAGAAAAATTGTTGCCACAGCCAAGGTTGACCCTGAACGTCGTGTAAAAGACATGACAGACGATGAAATTAACCAGGTCAGGCAGACAATAGACAGTATGGTCAAGGTAGAAGGTGATCTGAGGACCGAACAGGCAATGAATATAAAACGACTTATGGATATTGGCTGTTATCGTGGTTTGAGACATAGAAGAGGTCTTCCCGTGAGAGGTCAACATACTAAGAACAACGCCAGGACAAGAAAGGGTAATCGTAAAGCAGCCATAGGCAAGAAAAGGAAGTAAGGAGTGAAAAGTGAAGCAGAAAAAGACTAAAAAGAAAGAAAAGAAGAATATACCTATAGGTAAAGCCTTTATTCGGGCTACATATAATAATACAATAATCACTCTAACCGATATGCAGGGGAATGTAATTTCATGGGCTACTGCTGGTGGAGAAGGTTTTAAAGGATCACGAAAATCAACACCATTTGCAGCACAGATGGCAGCAAAGTCAGCAGCTCAAAAGGCCATTGATTCAGCAGGACTGCGTTCTGTTGAAGTCTTTGTTAAAGGACCAGGTATCGGTAGAGAAGCAGCGATTCGTTCACTTTTTCAGAGCGGGATTAATGTAACCAAGATTAAAGATGTTACTCCTGTTCCACATAATGGCTGCAGGCCTAAAAAACGTAGAAGAGTATAAGGGAGATCAACGGAAATGGCAAAATATACTGGCCCAAGTTGTAAATTATGCAGAAGGGAAATGCAGCCCCTCATGCTTAAAGGACAACGATGTCTTACTGATAAATGCCCCCTTAAAGGGAAGAAGAAATATCCTCCGGGTCCTCCCAGGAAGAGAAGAGCAAAAATGTCTGATTATGCCGTACAGCTTCGTGAAAAACAAAAAATCAAGCGAAGTTACGGTATGCTTGAAAATCAATTCAGGATATTTTTTGAAAGAGCTAACAGAATGAAAGGAGTTACAGGTGATAACCTTCTTAGTCTCCTTGAAAGAAGACTCGACAATACTGTTTACAGGATGGGGCTTGCGTCATCACGTTCACAGGCACGTCAGATGATACAGCATAAGCACATCATGGTTGACGGATCTGTTGTTGATATACCTTCCTATTCTGTAAAGGTAGACCAGGTTGTCGAAGTTAAAGATAAATTCAAGGAAAACGTAATTCTTGAAGATTCAATCAAACTGGCAAAAGCAGTCGATTCAATACCCGAGTGGGTGGAAGTCGACTACGATAAAAAATCAGGCAAAATTGTTAGACTTCCAATAAGATCTGATATTCAGACTGATTTTAATGAACAATTAGTTGTTGAACTTTATTCAAAATAAGTCTTAATAGCACGTAGTAAATACTTTAACGAGACGGGGGCTTGTGCCCTCCTTCTCAGTAAATCAACGATTTACATGTTATTATTCTACAATGTGTCTCAGCTGATTCACGGAGGTAACAATGGCCCCAAGAAACCTGTTAAAGGGCTTTAAAAGACCGAGTAAAATTTTATTTGAACATGATGAATTACAGCCTGATTATGGCCGCTTTATTGCAGAACCATTTGAAAGAGGCTACGGCTTAACAATAGGAAACTCTCTCAGACGGGTCCTTCTTTCCTCTATAGAAGGCGCAGCAATTACTGCAATCAAAATTGAGGGAGTGCCGCATGAATTCGATACAATTGAAGGCATCTACGAAGATGTAACACGAATAATTCTTAATCTGAAAAAACTCTGTTTCAAATACGATGGAGAGATGCCCAAGGTACTGCATGTCGTTAAATCAGGCGAAGGTCAACTGATGGGAGCCGATTTCGATGTTGACCCTGATGTTGAAGTGATGAACAAGGACGTTGTCATCGCCACGATGAATGAAAGTGCAAATATCGATATGGAAGTTCAGGTTGAAAGAGGGCGTGGATATGTTCCGTCAGAAATGAATAAGCCTAATACCGAGACAATTGGTGTTATTCCTATTGATTCACTTTTTTCACCAATACAAAAGGTGAATGTAAAAATTGAAGATACCCGTGTTGGTCAACGAACTGATTATGATAAACTGATACTTGAAATCTGGACGGATGGTTCCATTTCACCGGACGATGCTCTTGCCTATGCAGCAAAGATTATCAAAGATCATATGACAATTTTCATCAATTTCGAAGAAGAAGTAGAAGAGGAAGTTGAAGTAATCGACGAAAATCTTGAAAAGATGAAAACTCTTCTTGCAAAATCAATAGACGAGATTGAACTTTCGGTCAGGGCCTACAATACATTAAAAAGTCTTGATGTCTCTACCCTTGAACAGCTGGTAAGAAAAACTGAAGACGAGTTGAAAAAATCTAAACACTACAGTGATACCATACTGAAAGAAATTAAAACAAAACTCGAGGCACTTCATCTGAGCCTCGGCCTGAAAGACTGATAGAGGTTAGTGATGAGAAACAGAAACAGTGTAAAGCAGTTAGGTAAAACCCAATCCCATAGAAATGCCATGTTTGCCAATATGGTAACGTCCCTTTTTGAGCATGAAAGAATTGTGACTACGAAACAAAAAGGAAAAGAACTAAAGCGCATCTCAGAAAAAATGATTTCACGCGCTAAAAAAAATCTTGTGCTTGGTGTTGATGAAGAGGCGAAAAAGCTTCATAATAAAAGAGAAGTTATGAAGGTTATCAAAGACCGAGATATTATAAAAAAACTTTTTGATGATATCGCCGGAAGGTTCAAAGACAGACCTGGTGGATATACAAGAATGTATCTCCTGGGACAGCGGCCGGGAGATAGTGCTGAAATGGCTATAGTAGAGCTGGTAGAGAGGAAAGCAAAGGTCGTTAAACAAAAATCTGAAGATACAGAAGATTCAAAAGATAAAAAGAAGAAGAAAAAAGAAAAGAAATAAGAATTTAGTAGCCAGACACAGAAAAGGGCATGTCAAATGACATGCCCTTTTCTGTGTCTGGATATTATTTGTAGTGTGGATTTATTTATAATTTTTCAATTTCTTTTTTTCTACTGAATAGAGAAGATTAAGGTTATCGATGGCATCCACCTTGAATTTTTCAGGTATCCTGTCATCGAAAATGGGAATCAGTTTTTTACTTGTCAGATTATATTTTTGTAATATTTTACCTACCTCGTTTACTTTTCTTATTTTATGGATTTCAATACCATAAAGTTTTGCCTGGCGACAGAAAGTGACCACATTGAGATATCTCTCGATGATGTAGTTCATGTTTTTGGATGTCATTTTTTTCTTAGCCTTAAGAATCGCTATCTCTGGATCATTATATATTTTTTTAGAGTAATGGTATGTCATGTAGCCTTCTTTCAGGTAGCTTTCAATGAGCCTCTTATCGTAAAAGAAGTGATAGTCCTGGGGGCCGTATTTTTCAGTGTAGGGTTTGACACCTTTCAGGGGATCAAAGGGTTTGTGGAAATATTTAGCAAAACTGCTTTCCTTGCCAAAATCAACAAGTATTTCGATAGATTCTTTGGATGTTGAATCGAGGATTGATTTTGTCCGGCTAAGGTAATCCCTGGCTATCTGGTCGAGAAATGAGACGATCTCTTTCTTCAGTGTAGAAAATTTTATAACAGCTTCTGTAAAATTTCGGCCATAGTATTCCTCACTTGCTGATTGAAACAGGGATTTTATTTTATCATAATTTTTATCTTTGTCCAGCTGAGGGAAGTTTGATACAATAGTACCGAGTTGCCTGATGACATCCAGTGTTAATCTGTAGTCATTGCTTGCTTTTACTGAAGCAGATATTGAAAATGACGGGGCGATGGTAACCAGTGATACCGTAATAGTTAATACAACTGTAAGTATGCGTTTCATGGCGACTCCTGAAGGGTTCTTTGCCGTTTTTGTCATGTTTTCCTGACTTTAATATCGGCAGTTTTTACCATGCACTTAATGATGATAAATAGGATTTATGTGAGTATAATTTTGCATTGTAGAATGTATCTCCTTCATTAAATATACTAAGATGCTCGATTAATTTGATGTGTAAAAGTTGCCGAGTATGCTTATTTTTATTTGTACTCGGTATTTTTATTGCAAATATTGAAAGATTATTGCATTTTTCTGATATTTTGTAATTATGTAACCAGCAAGAAGCAGGAGATTAGAATGGAAGCTCAAAAAAAGATATCATTCAGGCAGAAAAACCCTACTGTGTGTCCTGTCTGTTCATACGAGTTTAATAGAGAGGAGCTTTTTTCTGGTGGTGGTCGTCTCATCGCGGGAAAGCTGACGGATGAACTGCGCCGCCTGTATGAAGACAATAAGAAGTTTGGTAAAATACTACCCCTTGCTTACCAGGTTACGGTATGTCCGAGTTGCCTCTATGCTGCCTATCCCAAAGATTTTGCCACTCCTGAACCGGAAGAAATCGATAAACTAAGGGAAACAACAGCGGCACGAAAGGGGGCGGTTAAAAAATTTTTTGGCTCTCTTGATTTTAACCAGGACAGGAATCTTCCATTGGGAGCTGCCTCGTACCTTCTCGTCGTCGACTGCTATTCAGTGCGGAACAAGAAGGTGGCCCCTACTTTTAAAAATGCAGTTTCATCCATACGGGCTGCGTGGCTTTTCAATGATATGGCAAAAGAATATCCGGAAAAACCCTATACAAAGATATCTCACTTTTTCTATCGAAAGGCCTATGGTTATTATATGAAGGTTCTTGAGCTGATTCAGACGGGTGGGGAACCCGCAGATGCCGCGGGAAACATGGGGCCTGATACTGATAAGAACTGGGGCTATGACGGAATACTTTATGTGTCTGCCATTCTTACAGTCAAGATCGGGGCTAAAGAAAAAGATATTGAAAAAAGGATACAGAATTTTGAGAACAGCAAGCGGTACCTGAGTCGGCTTTTCGGTATGGGGAAGACATCCAAGGCAAAGCCAGGTGAACTTCTTGATAAGACTAAAATACTTTATGATAAAATAAACGAGATGCTTGAAAAATGGGAACAGGAGAAACAGGGTCAAGAAGAATCGCCCTGATTGTTCAATATGACGGAACCGGTTATAAAGGATGGCAGATCCAGGATAACGGTACTACTATTCAGGGTCTGCTTGAAAATGCCCTGAACATTTTAACAAAAGAGGATGTTCGTGTCACTGCATCGGGCAGAACAGATTCAGGTGTGCACGCCCTGGGACAGGTGGTCCATTTTGACATATCTTCTTCCTTGCCGCTTGACAGATTCTGTATCGGTCTTAACGGTATACTTCCCCGCGACATTTCTGTGCAGAATGCGTTTGAAGTGGATCATTCTTTTCACGCCCGTTATTCGGCGGTTGAAAGGGAATACCTTTACCGGGTATACAACCGTCCCACCCGCTCCGCCTTTATGCAGTACAGGGCAATGTGGGTTAACTTCCCCCTTGATCTTTTTTATGTGAATGAATCACTGGAGTACCTGGTGGGAGAAAAAGATTTCGCCTCATTCTGTAAAAAAAAATCAGCAGATGAGGGGACGATACGAAGGATTATTTCTACCAGGGCAGAACGGGACGGTGATTTCATAAATATTATTATTGTTGGAAACGCTTTTCTTCACAATATGATAAGAATCATTGTCGGTACCATTATTGAAAACCACCGGTATGGCAGAGAATCGAAATGTATGATTGATATAATCAGGGCAGTTGACAGGGACAGCAGCGGTGTCACAGCCCCCCCCTATGGACTCTACTTGAATAAAATTACCTATGATCCTCCTCTGGAGGTTTTCCCGGCTGCCTTTTCCTGGCGGTCTGATCACAGTCGAGGCAGGTAAATGAATTGACAGATATGGGGGCTGTGCGTAGTTAATGTAACAAAGGGGGGATGTCATGTACTGATTATTAACTTCCCCTTAATGTGACATTGAATATTTACCTGGAATTGTGTATGAAATCGAAAAATTTTATCAAAATTATTGTTTTTTTTCTTATTATAGCCAACGCGGCAACATCATACGCCTATCGCAGCAGGAAGGATTATTTTCTCAAACCCCAGGTGGGGCTCTGGTTCGGCCCACTGACTCCCCTGGGGCCGACGAATGACATAGTGGACAACAGCCTTGGTGGCGGTCTTTTCTTTCGTTATAATACTCCCTTTCGGCTTTTCAAGGTGGGGCTTGAATCGTCGTACCAGTATTTCCCTTCTAAGGGGGTCAATAAGCTACACTTTGTTCCTGTACACACCAATGTTCTTTTTCTTGTTCCCGTAAATCTACCTGTTAAAATTCAGGTGAAGGGGGGTGTCGGTGCGGGTTGGCTTAAGATTCTCCCTGATGATGAAAACAGGTGGAACCCGATTTTCAACGCGGGGGCTGAAATGTCCTTTCCCGCGGGACGCCTTGTCAATATTGGACTGCGTCTCGATTATTTCTATATTTATGAAGGGTATCTCGATGGGGCCCAGAACGGGGGTCATATCTTTAATGCGGGTATCTCCGTATACTTTAACCTTAATTTCAGAAATTAAATGAGACGATAACTGCCGCAACAGGTGATTTATATGAAAAAAATACTGAATTTATTTATCCTCACGGCCATGATTTCTATTGCCGGATGCTGGGACAGGCCTCTGCTTACGGAGCTTGCCACGAACCGCCTCGAGGTAAGGCTTAAGGGTACTTATGCTTCAAACAGCCCAAGACCCTGGTTCGATGTGACCGGTATCTCTGTTCAGGATTATAATCAATATGTGCTCGATAAGAATTCAGTTGATGATATGCCCTACCTGAATGATCAGAATTTTCCTGCTGAGTTTAAATTTGATCTGGCTGAAATTCGTCTCGAGGATGACGATGGGCATGTAGACCGTTTTGCCATGAAAAGGCAGACCCATACATTTTTCATGGATGAAACTGAAAACCTTTTCAATGGCACCGGTGTAGCTCTGACAAATGATGATCCCGTACCGGGGCGTGTTTACACGAAGGCAAAACTCTATATCCGAAAGATGATTTTTAACGAGGCGAAATATTATGGTTTGAAAGATACTCCCGAAGATGGTTGGAAGAGCGATAGTGATTATTCTGATACGTCTGTTTATCCCAATAACAATTATCTTACCGTTATTTTTGCAGAAGATGAAACAGAGATGGGATTCGATTTCAATCCCTACCAGACCGGCTATCTCTGGGATGCCTACAGGGAAGAGAGAAGTGATACCAACAGGATATTTCCTTTAGAGGTGCCCATCGTGGGGGGACTCACCTTTGATAACAAGAAAGATGCAACAGTTCTTGAGATTCGCCTTGTTATAAAGAACTTTATCAAGAAGTATGAACTGGATGTTTTGAATTACACCCCTTCCTTTGGTGATGAATTGACATCGCCTCTTATCGTACATTATTTTGCACTTTCTGACTGGCTAAGGGATGTCAGGGCGGGGGAAACCGCGAACGGGGGCAATCTTCATGGTGTCGCTCGTTCCTATGTGGTGGGAGAAACAGGGACGATTACCGGCACAGCCCCTGGTACCGGGTATGTCATTGCCTTTCCCTCATCTGCTGGTACTGATATAACCCGTTATTATATTGACAGGGATGGTGCAGACAGCCTTCGTGACAGGTATGTAACCAATGTGGGAACATACTGCGACCAGCCACTTATTCCATCAGTGCCGTTACGGTCAATCGACGCACTTATGGATTTTTATCTTAAATATGAAAATTACCGGATCAAGTGGGATCTCTTTAAGACAAATTGCGGCGAGACAGATGGAACCATGACAAACTTCAAGGCGGCATGGAACGCCTATGATGGGACCTCAGAAGATGATGGCGTTGATGATGGTGCGGCGCGGAAATTCCGTATTCCACCATTTGCTGTTTATGCAAATGTTTCTGAAACTTTTACTATTGAAAATGTCCCCGCCGGTATGTACGAAGTTTATTTTTTTGAGCATGATATTGACACGAATATTGCAAGCTACGCAACTCTTTTCGATGAAACGACGTCTCGTACTGCGGGGGCAGTGGTGACTGTTATCGAAGGATCAGCTGTGGATGCAGGATTTTAATGTGGTAAAAATTGTACATGAAGATAATCGTTCAAAAATACGGCGGCACCTCTGTCAAGAATGCGGAACGTATCAAGGCGGTTGCGCAGCGAATTAAGAATTACGTCGATGATAATTACCATGTCGTGGTGGTTGTCTCAGCCATGGGCAAGACGACAGATGTTCTTGTTGATCTTGCCGCTCAGATTACCTCAAGTCCCAGTAAGCGTGAAATGGACATGCTTCTTTCGACGGGGGAACAGGTTTCTATTTCTCTTCTCGCCATGGCACTTCATGAAATCGGCATCAAGGCGGTCTCTCATACCGGAGGACAGGTGGAGGTTATTACTGATGGCAATTTTTCCAATGCCCGCATCGAAAGTATCTCCTCCGAAAAGCTCAATGCCTCTCTCAAGGCAAACAGGGTGGTTATTGTCGCGGGTTTTCAGGGGGTTGATGATAAGGGGAATATTACCACCCTTGGGCGGGGAGGTTCTGACACCTCAGCCGTTGCCCTTGCAGCAGTCCTTGAGACCCGTGACTGTGAAATCTATACCGATGTTGATGGTGTTTATACAGCGGATCCCCGTGTTATTGAAAAGCCCCGAAAATTGAAACAGATCAGCTACGAGGGAATGCTCGAACTTGCCCGCCTCGGGGCGGGTGTACTGCATTCCCGTTCGGTTGAATTTGCCAAGAAGTATAAAGTGCGCCTCCATGTCAGGTCGAGTTACAGTGACGAAGAGGGGACCATTGTCATGCCGGGAGAGGAAATGATGGAAAAGTTTGTCATCAGCGGTGTTACCGCCAAACAGGATGAAGCAAAGATTACCCTGCGCGATGTTGCGGATTCACCGGGAATTGCTGCGGTTATTTTCAGCGCCCTTGGTGAAAAAAAGTTGTATGTCAACATGATCGTACAATCAACGGGGAGCGCCAACCGTGCATCGATTTCATTTACTGTTTTGAAAACGAATCTCGATGAAGCCCTTGCGGTCTGCAACGGCCTGAAGGATAAAATAGGTTTTTCATCTGTTGAGGCAAAGGAAGATATCGCCATTGTTTCCGCCGTGGGTGTGGGCATGCTTTCCTCTTACGGGGTGGCGGCAAAAATGTTTGAGGTTCTGTCAGAAGAAAACATCAACATAGAAATGATCTCAACCTCTGAAATAGGTATTTCATGTGTCGTTGAAAGCAAGTATGCCGAACTGGCCCAGAAAGTGATACACAGGGCTTTTCTTGAGGAGGAAGTATAATGCTGCGCGTGGGAGTTCTTTTCGGGGGCCGTTCGGGGGAACATGACGTTTCTCTCTGTTCAGCCGCTTCAGTTGTTGCCGCCCTTGATCAGAACAGGTATGAAGTCATTGCCATCGGTATTGACCGTGAAGGGAAATGGTATGTACAGGATAGCCCTGAAGTAATTGATGATAAAGACTTCGGCAGGGTAATGAAACTCGAACGCAAGGGGCAGTGGTATCTTAACCACTATGAGAGCAATGGAAAACTTGTCCTGGCTGAAAAGGACTCGGGAAAGGTGGTGGAAGTTGATTGTGTCTTCCCCGTGGTGCATGGCACTTATTGTGAAGATGGAACGCTTCAAGGTCTCCTTGAGCTGTCCCTTGTACCCTTTGTCGGAGCGGGAGCCGCCGGTTCGGCCATCGGCATGGACAAGGACGTGGCAAAGAGGCTTCTTCGTGACGGGGGTGTTCCCGTTGTTCCCTGGCGTACTATAGATAAATGTGACTGGGAGTCTGACAGTAAGGGAATTCTCGATGGCCTTACAAAGAGTTTTGACTTTCCTGTTTTTGTAAAACCATGTAATGCCGGCTCCTCGGTGGGGGTTGTAAAGGTAAAAGAACCGTCGGGATGCCGTGAGGCAGTTGAAATTGCCATGCGATTCGACAGCAGGGTTCTTGTAGAGGAGGGCTATCCTGTCAGGGAAATCGAATGTGCCGTGTTGGGCAACGAAAGGCCTGAGGCATCTCCCCTGGGGGAGGTGATACCAAAGCATGAATTTTACTCCTATGAGGCAAAGTATATCGATGATGAGGGGGCTGATCTGTTGATTCCCGCTCCCCTTGATAAAAGCCTTGAGGAGAAGATCAGAAAGACGGCGGTTGAATCCTACCGGCTCCTGAATTGCTCAGGTATGGCTCGTGTTGATTTTTTTGTCAGAAAGGATGGAAAGGGTTTCTATCTCAATGAAATCAATACCCTGCCGGGATTTACCAGTATCAGCATGTATCCCAAGCTCTGGGACCATGGCGGGCTTTCATACCCGGAACTTCTCGACCGCCTTATCGAGCTGGCAATGGAACGTTATGCCCTGCGTGTAAGTATTGATACGGAGTTAAAAAATGTTTGAATGGATGGAAGTTGTACGTATAGTCCTGAAGGTTCTTTTCTGGGGAATTCTGCCCCTGATAATTTTTTATTTTCGCTATAAAAAGAAACTGACCACGGGATTTGCCATTGGATCGGTACTGACATGTCTCATCTTTGGACTGCTATCCGTTGCAACAGTGAAGGAAGATCCGGTAGAACGGTTTATGCATTCAGTGAACATGAAAGAATATGACCAGGCGAAACGCGATTACAAGATATTGATTCAGTACGGCCCTGAATATCTTGAAAAGGTAGATGAGAGTCAGATCATTGATCCAGTATTTTTTCAGAAGGTTAAAAAAGATGTTCTTGATGAATATTTTAAAATTGCTACACGTTATGAGAAAGATTGCAGGGTCAAGAAAATTTTTCACTGCAAAGATGTGGTCACCCAGGAGAAAAATCTTCACAGGCTCAAACATGCGGAGACTCTCCTGAAATACGCGGGATATATCGGTGGTGAAGATAAAAAACTGTCAGAATCTTTGAAAAAAAAGATCGCCGTCGGCGAAGAACTGATGGAGAAAAACAGGGAAACCTGCAGGTGACAGTTTTTGCGGGCAAAATGTTATAATGTATTCAGCAGTTCTTTTTGACATGGATGGCGTTGTTGTCGATTCAATGACGCAGCACCAGAGGGCCTGGCGGCGTGTTTTTCTCATGGAGGGTGTTCATCTTGAACCGATAGATATTTTCAGACGGGAGGGGATGTCGGGACTTGAATCGCTGAGAGATATTTTTATAGAAAAGAAACTTCCCGATCCCGGGGATGAAAAACTTCATGAAATGATTCGCTGTAAGGATAATATTTTTGAAGGCGAAACCATAGCCCCCTATGGAGATATCATACCTGTTCTTGACTTCCTGAATAATGAGAAAATTACCCTGGGGCTGGTTACCGGATCCTCTTCGGAGGTACTTTCACAGATTCTTCCAGCATCAGTAAAAACGATGTTCTCTGTCATTGTCACAGGTGACATGGTGGCGAGAGGAAAACCTTCCCCCGAACCCTATGCTCGTGCCCTTGCCGCTCTCGATGTTTCACCTCAGGGGGGACTGGTAGTGGAAAATTCCCCAATGGGTATACTTTCAGCAAAGAGGGCGCATCTTTACTGTATAGCCCTTGAAACAACACTGCCCGCCGAATACCTTGATGAGGCGGACATGATATTGACAGGCCACGAAAAACTCTTTGACTATTTTCGAATGCAGTTTTCCCGGGAACAGCAGGTATCGCGTTGAAAATACGGCGTTGAAGCAGAGAGACTGTCTCCATCCTTTTTTAATTGACAAGTCCCCTGTGAGGGTGACTAATACAGACAACAATATCAATTTTCGGAGAAACTATGAGTCAGACACGATCCCTGATCCCCAATTCATTTACCATGACGAATATGGTTTTTGGATTCATATCCATAATATTTGCAAGCAGGGGAGACCCTAAATCACTTGCCATTGCCGGTGTTCTGGTTTTTATTGCCTCATTCTTTGATTTTTTTGATGGAGCATCGGCGCGCGCCCTGGGGGTGTCGAGCCCCATCGGCACTCAGCTTGATTCACTGGCAGATGAAATCGCCTATGGTATTGCCCCGGGATTTATCGCCTACCAGGCAATATTAAGATATCTTCCAGAGATTGCCATGGGAATAAACTGGGGAATGATTATTGCCCCGATTTTTCCTGTATGTGCCACCTATCGTCTTGCAAAATTCAATATCGAAGGTTGCGAGCAGGAGGGATTTACCGGCCTTCCTTCACCGCCGGCGGGGATTTTTATTTCTTCCATACCGGCTCTTCCCTTTTCACGGATACCAATGATAGGGGCTTTTGATTTTCAGATACCGGTGCATCTTTTTATCCCCCTCTATGCAGGGGTTGCCCTGCTCATGGTTTCACCAGTTGACTATACCAAGATGTTTGCCAATATCGTCAAAAAAGGAAAGACGGCTATCATGATTACCATGGTGGTGATTCTTCTTCTTCTTTTTTATTTGAATATGTGGGCTGTTTTTATCGTTGCCGCGCTTTATATAGTAGTTGGTATTGTTTTTTACTGTTTCAGAAAGGCAACAGGCAGGCCCTGCAAGCAGTTGGGGGGAAGTTAAAGCTCTTCTCTTCATCCCCGGAAATCCCCTGGCAGGTACAATACATCTAATAGGGATAAATTGAGAAAAGTAGTAATATACGGGTATTTGAAATGGGAAAATTTTCACATTACGATGATACGGGAAAATCAGTCATGGTTGATGTCGGCGGCAAGGGTGTTACCCGCCGTACTGCCAGGGCAGCGGGGTTTGTTCGCATGTCAGAGGCCATGATTGAAACAATCGAAAATGATCTTTTGCAAAAAGGAAGTTTTTTTGAAGTGGCCCGTATTGCCGGTATAATGGCAGCAAAAAAAACGGCGGATCTTGTCCCCATGTGTCATCCCCTCCAGATTACCTGTGCTGATGTATCTCTCAGCCTTGACCGGGAGAGGGGCGGCGTAGCCATTGAAAGTGAGGTGCGCCTTGACGGGAAAACAGGTGTCGAAATGGAGGCCCTCACGGCTGTATCTGTAGCGGCACTGACTGTTTATGATATGTGCAAGGCCGTGGACAAGAAGATGGTTATTGAAGGGGTGACCCTGCTTGAGAAACGGGGGGGGAAGTCAGATATTTCTCTCCAGGGTTGAATTAATTCTAAAATTTGATTTATTTTTAACGAATCGATAGAATTTGCTAAAAAAAAAGCATATTTTTAAATAATTCCTTGTAATTTATAATAATAACAGAAAATTGGACTTGATGAATGGAAAAAGAATTATATATTTATTGTTAGCACTCATTAAAAAGAGTGCTAACAATAAACTTGCCATGTTAGACCAATGTAAAGTACAACTGGTATACTAAAAAGATTTATCAATTTTAAGGAGGAAGTACGTGGCTATTAAACCTATTGGAGATCGAGTACTCGTTCAAGCTCTTGAAGATGAAGTGGAAAAAGTAGGCTCTCTTTATGTCCCTGATACCGCTAAGGAAAAGCCACAACAGGGAAAGGTTGTTGCTGTTGGTGATGGGAGAAGAGATGGAAAGGATCTCATCATGGCTTCTCCTAAATTAAAGAATGGTTACCTG